>CAIRSV010000333.1 GCA_903881265.1 uncultured Bacteroidota bacterium | reverse complement strand
CATAAAAAAAGTTGGAACAAACTCGACATCAATACAAGAGCTTTTGTACGATTAGGAACAGGCAACAATATACCAAATGAAAGTGCGCTCTTTTTGCAGGGCGGCAATCCAGAGGAGATGATGGAAAACAAGATCACCCGATCACAAGGCATACTACCTGCTGATATGGGTGGTTTTACAACGGATGGCTTTTCGCATATACAAGCAGGCGGCGGGTTGAATCTGAGAGGCTATACAGGCTATTATGCCATTGATGAAGATGCAAGCGGCAAGTATATCAATTATAAAGGACGCAGTGGCGCGGCATTGAATATCGAAGTAGAATTTGACCGCCTCATTACCTTCAAACCAACTATAATAAAGGATTATCTACATCTCGATACCTATTTGTTTAGCGATGCAGGCGCTATGAGTCGAGGCCTATTAAACAGCAATAGCATTCCCGAATTAAAACCTGTATCCTCATGGAGTAAACTACGGGCTGATGCTGGTATTGGCGCCGCCCTCACCATCAAGAAATTTGGCCCCTTAGAGAAAGTGAATCCATTCGTTATTCGTTGCGACTTTCCATTCTTTATCAGTTCAACTCCTTATGCCAAACCACAGCAGTTTGCCTTTCGCTGGGTATTGGGTGTGAGCAGGGCATTTTAAACGTGAATTATATTTATTCAAGTCTAAAACCAATTTGATATTCGAGTTAGATAAACAACTGCAAGCATGAAATGTAAAATTCTTAATGTCCTCTTGATTATAACATCACTTATAGGGTATTTAGAATGGGGTGGCAATAATCATCTCTTTTTGTTGAACGCAGAAACACAGCTATTTTCTAAATTATTCAGAGAACCTAGCTCTGTTCTTCACCCATTCATCATACTCCCTTTTCTGAGTCAACTATCATTATTGGCCACGTTGTTTCAAAAAACTCCCGACAAACGACTGACCTATATTGGCATAGCAGGTTTAGGATTATTATTGGGATTTATGTTTGTACTAGGGTTGATAAGTTTGAATATAAAAATATTGGTGTCAACAATTCCATTTCTTATAGTAGCATCTCTTACCATCAGACAACAAGTGAACATAAGATGATTGCATTATGTGCTTTTTAATTTCATCAAGCAAGGCCAAGAAATTAAGTGTTCGACATGCGTATTTTATATAATGTATCATGGCTCTTACAATTTCGTAATAGAAAAGAACCATCCTACAACAAAGCAACAAAACCGTTCGTCGTCGTTAATATATGCCTCTTGGATAATTCAAAAAAAAGAGACTCAGCAAGCTGAATCTCTTTTCAATAATATAAAATATAGTATCAACTACCCCTTCGATTCCCCTGACTTTTCCTTCTTAGACTTTTGTTTATGTGTAAAGGTCAACAGAGACGTTGCTTCATCTACATCAGCGATCAAGGTATCACCTTCCTTCACACCAAGGTTCAAAATTTCTTCCGCTAATGGATCTTCTAAATATTTTTGAATCGCTCTGTGTAATGGTCGAGCACCAAATTGCTGATCATAGCCTTTATCGCCTAAGAAACTTTTCGCCTTTTCTGTCAATTCTAGTTTGAATCCAAGCGCGGATAAACGCTTCATGACATTGGCCATCACAAGATCAATGATAACATTGATGTGCTCTTTGGTCAATGTATTGAAGACAACCACGTCATCAATACGATTTAAAAATTCGGGCGCGAATGTTTTCTTCAATGCTTTTTCAATCACTGCTTTACTATTATCTTCGGCATTGATGACTTTCGCACTTGTGGCAAAACCAACACCATCACCAAATTCCTTCAACTGACGCACACCGATATTTGAAGTCATAATGATGATACTATTCTTGAAATCAATCTTACGTCCCATGCCATCTGTCAATTGACCGTCATCAAGTACTTGCAATAAAATATTATAAATATCTGGATGGGCTTTTTCTATTTCATCCAATAAAATAATGCTGTAGGGTTTACGTCGAACTTTTTCGGTTAATTGCCCCCCTTCTTCATAACCCACATAGCCCGGAGGCGCTCCTATTAAGCGACTTACAGAGAACTTCTCCATATACTCGCTCATATCAATTCGAATTAAGGCGTCGTCACTGTCAAATAAATTACGGGCAAGGCAGCGGGCTAATTCTGTTTTACCAACACCTGTAGGACCTAAGAAAATAAACGAACCTATTGGCTTCTTTGGATCTTTCAACCCTACCCTGTTTCGTTGTATTGCTTTGACTACTTTCTTTACGGCCTCCTCTTGTCCGACAACAACTTTATTAAGATCGTCACCCATATTGCGAAGCTTCTCACTCTCTGCAGCCACCATTCGTTTTACCGGAATGCCTGTCATCATATGAATGACTTCTGCAATCTCTTCTTCAGAAATAGGAATACGCTGACTCTTAATTTCTTCCTCCCAATTATTCTTGGCAATTTCTAATTCTTCCTGCAGTTTCTTTTCAGAATCACGCAAGGATGCAGCCTTTTCAAACTGCTGACTCTTGACCACCTTATTCTTTTCAACCTTGATATCTTCTATCTTCTGTTCGAGTTCAAGAATATTCTTAGGCACATCAATATTTTTCAAATGCACTCGCGCGCCCACTTCATCCATCACGTCGATGGCCTTATCAGGTAATAAACGATCAGTGATATAGCGGTTACTCAATTTCACGCAAGCGTCAATAGCTTCTTGACTATAGCTGACATTATGAAAGTCTTCGTATTTTATTTTTAGGTTATTCAATATCACGATGGTGTCTTCAACGCTAGGTGGTTCTATCAATACTTTTTGAAACCTGCGATCCAAGGCGCCGTCCTTCTCGATATGCATACGGTATTCATCTAAGGTAGAAGCACCGATACATTGAAGCTCGCCACGAGCTAGAGCAGGCTTGAAGATATTGGATGCATCAAGCGAACCACTCGCACCACCTGCACCAACAATCGTATGTATCTCATCAATGAATAGAATCACATCGCGATTCTTTTCAAGCTCATTCATGATGGCTTTCATTCGCTCTTCAAATTGACCACGATATTTTGTACCTGCGACTAGTGCGGCCAAATCAAGACTTATCACGCGCTTCTCAAATAATACACGGGATACTTTACGTTGATAGATACGCAGGGCTAACCCTTCAACGATAGCTGTCTTACCCACACCCGGTTCGCCAATAAGAATAGGATTATTTTTCTTTCTTCTTGATAAGATTTGTGACACACGCTCGATTTCTGTTTCACGTCCAACGATAGGATCTAATTGTCCTAGTTCAGCAAGACGTGTGATATCGCGACCGAAATTATCGAGCACCGGTGTTTTAGATTTAGAGCTTGAAGGCGATGCCGGTTTGCGCGGAAATTGAGAGCGCTCATCATCGTCATCAAATGACCCTTGATCATCCTTTAACTCGCCTGTAAACCCTGTTGAACCTTCACCTGTTCCAGCACCTGTGACCATTTCAAGTTCATTCTTGAATGTATCGTAATCAACCTTGAATTGATGCAAGATTTGACAAGCCACATTCTCTTTATTCTTAAGAATAGAAAGCACGAGATGTTCGCTTTCAGCCAATAAACTTTTCATTGCTTTGGCCTCGAGAACTGTGATACGAATAACTTTTTCTGCTTGCTTGGTTAGGGGTAGGCTATTTAAATTTTCTAGCTTCTTGGCGGCACCTTTATTTTTGATAACGACTTCTAATTCTTGACGCAAATCATATAGATCGACCTTAAGATTTTGAAGCACCTTGATTCCCAATCCTTGACCGTCGCGAATCATACCTAATAGCAGATGCTCTGTTCCGATGAAATCATTTCCCAAACGAAGCGCTTCCTCTCGGCTGTATGAAATTATTTCTTTCACTTTTATTGAAAATTGAGAATCCATGTAGTGTATTAGTTTTAACAAAATTAATATATTATTTTTACTTTCTTTTAGGAAAGATACCGAACCATGAAGTACAAAATTGATACCAAAGAGCATTTCGATATAATTACGCCATTATATGCAGAATTTGATTCTATCTTGTCAGACCAACTCAATGAATTAGTTGATGACAGCAGAGAAAATGCAAGAAGTTTACTGATCGACTTTTCACAGATCGAGACTATGACTGATGAGAATGTGCGCTTACTCGAAACCCTTCACAATGAAATGTATAATGACAATTTGTCTTTCGTTTTATGTCATATGCATGTGAGTTGTAAAAAGACAGTCGCTGAAAATGAATTGGAGCATTTGCTCAATATGGTACCGACGATGATCGAAGCCATTGATATGATCAACATGGAAGGACTTGAGCGTGAATTACTCAATGAAGAATAATTCGATTGCGTATCAATTGTACGTATCGTGTCGGTGTCTATTACCCAATAAAATCAATGCAACTTGAAATCAGTCTACTGCTCTATCATCACCATAGGAGATGAACTTCTTATCGGTCAAACCATCGATACGAATTCGGCATGGATTGCCCAACAGTTAAACACAATCGGCATTTGGGTTAAACGTCGTGTGGCTGTTGGTGATGTAAAACAAGATATTTTACAGGCCCTGAATCAGGAAAGTGAACAGTCTGATTTGATTATCATCACCGGAGGATTAGGACCTACAGCCGATGATATCACCAAACCATTATTGTGTGAATACTTTGGCGGTACCTTGATACAAAATAAAGAGATCCTAGAGCATGTCACGAATATTTTCACGATCCGAAAGCGACCAATGCTGGAAGTCAACCTGAAACAAGCGATGGTGCCAGATAATTGCACCGTGCTCTTTAATGAAGTTGGGACTGCTGCCGGCATGTGGTTTGAGAAAAACAACAAGGTGTTTATATCATTACCTGGTGTGCCATTTGAAATGCAACATATTATAAGGGAACGCGCGCTAACAAAACTTAAAAACTATTTTACCACACCTGTCATTCTTCATAGGACATTAGTCACATCTGGTGAAGGGGAGAGTTTCCTAGCCAATCGCTTGATTGAGTTTGAAGCAACATTACCCGCGTATATCAAGCTGGCTTATCTACCGAAACTTGGCATCGTAAAACTGCGATTGACAGCAAGTGATATCGAAGCCATTGAAATAGATTCGTATTTCAACGAACTAAAAATAATACTGGCGAATATTGCCGTCGCAGATACTGACATTGAACTTGAAGAAGCCATCTACAAGTTGTTGATCGAACGAAACGAAACGTTATCCATCGCTGAAAGCTGCACCGGTGGGCAACTATGTGCTCGCATTACATCCATTAAAGGCTCATCGGCCATGTTTAAAGGCGGCTATGTGCCGTATAGCATCGACAGCAAAGTGAATGTCCTTGGTGTCAATAGAAAAACAATCGAGCAGGATGATGTGGTTAGTGAGGCAGTTGTCATTGAGATGGCAGAACAATGTAGAACACAGATGAATTCGACATACGCCTTATCTGTCAGCGGACATCTTGAAAAACAGCAAGGCGAAACTATTGTGTGGATTGGATTAGCCATGGAAGGAAAAACACTGGCAAAAAAAATGAATGTATTTTATGACAGGGAAAAGAATAATGTGTTTGTAACAACGAACGCCTTGAATCTGTTACGACAATTCATACTGCAGGATTAAGGAAATTTTTTTAAGAGAAGTATGCGATTGCGGGGATATCAATGTTCGCATGCTTCGCTATCTTCCATTGGGTACGAAACACTACTATTCAATCCACAAGAAACTCAACACGTGCCATCCTACCAACAACACAAATAAAATATGATAAGTTCGTAAATTGAAATACATTTGCTAAAAGTTTGATTCGTCTAACAATATTATTTTAGTCTATGAACTTTAAACATGCCTCTTCTAAAAGTCTCGGAGAAGTCCATTCAAGCGTTGAAACGGCCAATCGAAAAACACCTTGGAAACGGGCCATGGCCTTTTTAGGTCCGGCCTACCTCGTATCAGTAGGTTATATGGATCCGGGTAATTGGGCTACCGACCTCGAAGGTGGGAGCCGTTATGGCTATGCCTTGATTTGGGTATTAGTCATGAGTAATATCATGGCCATCGTGTTGCAAAATCTATGCGCCCGCTTAGGCATCGTCTATAAAAAAGATTTGGCTCAAGTCAATCGAGAGACATACCCTCCTGTGATTAATTTTTGTCTTTATATGCTTGCCGAATTAGCGATCGCGGCTTGCGATTTAGCCGAAATTATTGGTATGGCCATCGGATTACATCTTCTCATTGGATTACCCATGATTTGGGGCGTCTCCATTACTATCTTCGACACCTTCCTTTTGTTGTATTTACAGAAACTTGGTATGCGAAAAATGGAAGTATTTATTATAGGATTGATAGCCATCATCTTTGTTTCATTCAGCGTTGAGTTGTTCTTTGTAAAACCTGTGGTATCAGAAATATTCGCTGGACTTCAACCAACCATGCCCGACGATTATGCCTTGTATATTGCCATCGGTATCATCGGCGCTACCGTCATGCCACACAACTTGTATCTTCATTCTGCACTCGTGCAAACACGTATCATCGGTGATGATGACGAATCAAAACGCAAGGCATTAAAATGGAATTTTATCGACAGCACCATCGCACTGAATCTAGCGCTCTTCGTCAACGCAGCCATACTGATTCTAGCAGCCACCGTTTTCTTCAAGAACGGTTTACACGAAGTGGCAAGCATCGAAGACGCGCATAAATTATTAGCCCCTTTAGTTGGCAATAAACTAGCTCCTGCCCTATTTGCCATTGCCCTCATCGCGGCGGGACAAAGCAGTACAATCACAGGCACATTGGCTGGACAAATCGTAATGGAAGGTTATCTTCAAATCAGAATCAATCCATGGGTCAGACGAATTCTTACCAGAGCCGTTGCGGTGATACCAGCTTTTATAACCATCCTACTTGCGGGTGAACAGCATATGACTGACCTTCTCATTCTTAGTCAGGTGGTTCTTAGTATTCAGCTAGCCTTCGCTGTCATTCCGTTGATTTATGCTGTAAGCAATAAAAAGATGATGAAAAATTTTACTATCAAACCATGGTTGCTTGCCTTATCGGTACTCATTGCCGCTGTGATCCTTTTCCTCAACATCAAGATGGTCCTCAATAAAGCGACCTCCTTTTTGCATTCGTGCGAGGATGGGTTAATTCAATCGTTCATCATTATTGGACTGATTCTATTTGCGGTGCTACTACTACTAACTATTTTTTATCCCCTCTTTTATAAAAACATCAACGAAGCTCCAACTAGAATTCATACAACACCGTTGACTATCAACACCATTGACGTGAAGGACTATCTGCGCATTGCGTTAGCACTTGATTTTAGTCATATGGATATGCATGTTATCTCGCATGGACTAAAACATGCTGGCCCTGAAACGACCTTCATTCTACTTCATGTCGTGGAAAGTGCGGGTGCAAAATTACTGGGTCAATATGCGGCTGATGCTGAAACGTTGAAAGACAAGGAGCAACTTGACATGTATGCCAGTAAATTAAAAGATCTTGGTAAAGTTGCGAGTGTGCATCTTGGATATCGAAACAGGGTGAATGAAATTGCCAGAATTTGTCATGAAGAGCAAGCCGACTTTCTGATTATGGGCGCTCATGGTCATCGTGGCATTGCCGATTTTATTTATGGGCATACCATTGAACGAGTTCGTCACAACGTAGACATTCCTGTCCTCATTGTAAATTAAACATTTGGCATTGCTACATCTCGATAGAAAATCCCGGTGTATAATGTTGTTTCTGTCAATATAAAAATAGGTATGCGTTGTATTGAGACGATCTGTCAATTAATACAAGCATCAATCCTACGATATCATCGTAACATGAATATAATTATGAACTTTTAGGAAGTTCAGAATCGGCACCTTCCTTACGCTCGGGATAGCCTAATCGTAGCCGATCGTCTTCAAGTTGATCCGTATAACTTGTAAAAAAACCATGACCTACTTTATCTTTAATAAGCCTTATTCGAGCATTGTCGATACCCATATATTGTATAATACCTAGCAATTGAGAAACAAAGACTTGATACTTAATCAATCTATACTTATTTTCAAGATAGGCATCCCATACACCGCTAGATCCTAAAAAATCGTCGTGTAATACATACTTACGAATTGCTGCTTCATCAGCGTTTATAATAATCTCCTTGAATGTTGTAAAATATGCAGCAGGATATTTACGACCATCTTCTTCTAACACATCAACTATATTTTCAATCTTATTCAATAAGCGTGCTCGGATATCTTCTGTCATCAACAGCGGCTTAGGTGATGGAGGGAACCAACGTTCAAGAAAATCCTTTATTCTTCTTTCTACATTCATTTTTCCAGGTGTAGAACCATATCGCATTTTCTAACACATAGTGATAATGCAATATCATTCATTTTTTGGTAAGGTTGCAAAAATATATAAGAAAGACAATAATACAACTATTAGACACTTACTTTGTCTACTTATTTTTTTATGTATTAAATTAAAAATCAAGTATCAACTAAGAATGCAGGCATTTCGCAGGTGTATTATTTCATTGTATTGGAACAAATAATAAATTAAAAAAACTGCGCTAAGTAATAGCTTATCACTAATTTTTGATAGTAGTTGTACAAGAATTAATTAGATAAATTTAATCTAACAACAATTTCATTCTTTTTATTTTTCCTGCTTCTTCTAGTTGTACGATATAGACGCCTTTTGCTTTTTGTGATAAGTCGAACTCTACTATGTTTGAAAAAATATGTTTTTTTACGCATACTATTTGCCCAGTTAAATCAAGTATAGTAACTAATGCATCATCAAAAGGCGCAATGCTATTCAATACCATTTTACCAGAAGTCGGATTCGGATAAAGTTGAACTTGATTCAAATGTGAATAATCGAGCATACCCACACCAATTACTGTTACACAATTGGAAGTGTCAGTGCAACCATCTTGTGTGATAATCACTGCGAATGTTCCACCTGTTATAACCGTATATCCCTGACCAATAGCACCCTGTATTATTGAATTATCCTTGCAATTAATCCATTGATAGGAAGCACCGGCAGTATTAGACCAAATTGAACTCCCTGATTGCGCAACTGTCAAGTTTAAAACTGTAACCGATACATTTTGATTGAGTGAAGTAGCCGAACAGCTACCGTTTGAAACTTGCACATTATACGTACCTCCTACAGTGGCTACATAACTTGAATTGGTAGAGCCACTAATAAGCGCGGCGCCATTATACCATTGATACGTTAAGCCAGTTCCAACATTCGCATTTAACACTACTGAACCTCCTTGACAAAATGTGGTAGGGCCTGCAGGTGTAAGTGTTGCTATAGGTAAAGGATTAACCGTGACACTTTGATTAATTGAAGTGGCTGTACAATTACTAGTTGATACTTGTACATTATAAGCGCCGCTTGTTGTTGCTGTATAGCTCGAACTATTAGCACCATTAATAAGTGTTGCGCCATTATACCACTGATACGTTAAGCCAGTTCCAACATTCGTATTTAGCACCACTGAACCTCCTTGACAAAATGTGGTAGGGCCTGCAGGTGTAAGTGTTGCTATAGGTAAAGGATTAACCGTGACACTTT
>CAIRSV010000332.1 GCA_903881265.1 uncultured Bacteroidota bacterium | reverse complement strand
GATATTGCATAGTATTGGTCGAAGTAAGATAGATTGACGGAATATGCAGGATGAGTGGTAACGAAAGTGGATAATTCTCAGCCTCCGTTCGTATCCTTACGAACTGAAAAATGTAGATAAAGGGTTGTCGGTGAAGACAAGCAGCACGGCAAAAAAAATGTTTTACAACGAGTCAATCCAACTGCTGAATATAGTTCTTCCGATGAACGGTGCCATCGCCACCACAGCCGATAAAAGTACCAAACCCCGACCCCATAAAAGAAATACTAACACAGGTCATTTTAATCTCCGTTTCATTTGATGTACTTTGTCGTCTCAATGTAAATAACATGAAACCGATCCTTACTATTTTACTGCTGCAAATCGTGGGCTTGACGGCGCAGGCACAAGTCAATTATACTCAAACCCTCAAGGGTTCAATCGTTGACAAGGAATTAAAATATACCCTCAGCGGTGCCACTGTAAAAGTGTTTAAAGACACCTTACTCATATCGGGCAGTAAAACAAATGAGCGAGGCGACTTCAATATCGAGAAACTGCCCATAGGCCGTTATACCCTGCGTTGCTCATACATCGGCTATGTAGAAAAGACGGTGCAAAATGTAGAACTGAATTCGGGTAAGGAAACCCAGCTCGCTATTGAGCTCGCATCGTCCGCTAAATCGATGAAGGATGTGGTGATCAAAAACAAAAAAGGGCAAGTCAATAATTCAATGGCCACCGTTAGCGCGCGTAGCTTCAATCCCGAAGAGGCCAGTCGCTATGTAGCTTCGCGTGAAGATGTGGCTCGCATGGCCACTAACTTTGCCGGTGTGCGAGGCAGCGATGATTCGCGCAATGATATCGTTATACGCGGCAATACACCCAATGGCGTGTTGTGGCGTGTAGAAGGATTTGATGTCAATAATCCTAATCACTTTGCGTCGTTTGGCACCACAGGCGGACCGGTGAATATCATCAATAACAAACTCCTTGGCAACTCTGATTTTATGACGGGTGCCTTTCCGGCCGATTATGGCAATGGCATTTCGGGGGTGTTTGATTTAAAGCTTCGCAATGGCAATAAAGACAAACACGAGTTTACGGCACAGCTTGGTATACTTGGGTTAGAAGCCACTGCCGAAGGGCCGATCAGTAAAAAAAGCGGTTCGAGTTATACCTTCAGTTATCGATACGGCACCTTGTCGCTTATGAATAAATTGGGTATCAATTTTGGTGCGAGCGGCACGCCTACTTATCAAGACTTGAATATGAAACTCAATTTTCCCATCAAACAAAAAGGGCAGTTTTCTATCTTTTGTTTGGGTGGCAAAAGCGATATCGCCATCATTGATAATGGTGAAGACAGCGCTAAGTGGACGTTTGGGCGCGCGGGCAGGGACATTCATTTTGGTTCGCAATTTGGTTTAATCGGGGCTTCGTTTCAGCACAATGTCAACAAGACATTCTTTCATAAAATATCCATTGGTGCAAACCTAAACAGTTCGTATAGTCGCTATGATACTATTGGCGAAGATCAGAGCACGCGGGCAGCTACCTATCGAAACAAATTTATTGTCAACAAATATATCTTGAACTATACCGCTACCAAACGCTTCTCATCACGCAGCACGATGAAGGCCGGTTTCATTCTCACCGAAATGAAGATGAATCTGGTCGACAGCAATTATTATCCCGATCAAAAAATCTGGTATAATGAGGCTGAGTTTCGCAATGATGCGCAATTAGCGCAAGGCTTTTGCGAGTATACCTATTCGCCAAGCAATAAGGTAAAAGTCAACCTAGGCGTCCATTATATACAGTTTCTTCTCAACAAGAGCCAATCGCTCGAACCAAGGGCAGGTATTAGTTACACCGTCAATACTAAACTGCAACTGAACGCCGGCTATGGGTTGCATAGCAATTTACAGCCTATGTATATTTATTTCCTTCAAGCGAAAGACAGCGCGGGCAACAACTACCAACCTAATATCAATACTGGCTTCAACAAATCGCATCACTTCGTTGTTGGTGCCGATTATACCATCAATCGTACGTTGCATACCAAGACTGAAGTGTATTATCAGCGGCTGTTTAATTTACCACAAGAAATCAAGGGGTCGGGTTATTCGCCGCTGAATCAGGGTGCCTCCTTCAACTTTAATTTTCCGGATGTCTTAGACAATCGTGGTATTGGCTACAATGCGGGTATCGATCTTACGATTGAGAAATTCTTCAGTAAGAACTTTTATTTTATGACCACAGGTTCGATCTATACGAGCAAGTATAGGGCAAGTGATAAGGTGTGGCGCAATACTGAATTCAATGGACGCTATACTGTCAATTTCTTGTCGGGCAAAGAATTCGTGGTGGGCAACGCGGGCACAGCAAAAATCATTGCCGGATTTAAATTCAATGTATCAGGTGGCAAATGGTATACGCCAATCGACTCGGCGCAGAGTGCTGCCAAACGACAATACGAAGGCATTGATGCATTGACCAATACCAAGCAATTTTCGACCTATCACCGCTTGGATATCAGACTTGGGTTCAAGAAAAATATGAAGCACTATAATCATCAGTTTTATATCGACATCATCAATGTGTATAATCAGAAGAATTCACTTGGGTTTAGTTATATTCCAAAGACTGGCGAAGTGGTGAAGGAAACCAATTTAGGTTTTCTGCCCTTGTTTAATTGGCTGATAGAGTTTTAGTGGACGGCGGTCAATGCTATCTTCGCACACAACTTTCATAGACACTTTTCGCTACCTTTGTCGCAACGAAAAATTATGACACGAATCTACTTTGACAATGCCGCTACAACGCCCCTCGATCCTCAGGTGTTAGAAGCCATGATGCCCTATTTTACTGAACACTTCGGCAATGCCTCATCGATTTATTCGTATGGACGAGAAAATCGCATGGCCATTGAAAGTGCCCGCAAGTTGGTGGCGTCGTCATTAAACATCAAACCTGGTGAATTACTTTTCACGAGTGGAGGCACCGAAAGCAGCAATATGGCGATCACGTGTTCGGTTCGTGATCTTGGATGCAAGCATATCATCACCTCGCCTATCGAACATCATGCGACCTTGCATACAGTAGAATTTTTGAAGTCGTTAGGTTTAGTGGACGTATCGTATGTCAAGCTCACACAAGATGGCCACGTTGACCTAATTGATCTTGAACAATTGCTTGAACGCAAGAATGCGAAAACATTGGTGACCTTGATGCATGCCAATAATGAACTTGGCAATATTACGGACATTGTGTACGTAGGTGAATTATGTGAACGATTCGGTGCTATTTTTCATACCGATACAGTGCAGACATTAGCCCACTATCAT
>CAIRSV010000331.1 GCA_903881265.1 uncultured Bacteroidota bacterium | reverse complement strand
ATTCGTGACTGGAGTTCAGACGTGTGCTCTCCGATCTTTATTCCCATACAGAACACAATTACCTTTTCAATTACAAGATAAATTGAAGTGCAAACTTAAAGATAAATATCAATGGGGTGTCAACTAATTCTGATTAAAGGCCTTGTAATGGCTTAAAATGGAAGGCTAGCATTCGTGCGTGCCATTTGGAAAAGAAGCGGTTTTTGGCTAACATTGCAGAAAATACTCCCTTCATGAAGGAAAAAATATTGATTACCGGAGGCGCAGGATATCTGGGCTCTATCATGGTACCGACCATGCTCGAAAAAGGTTATGAAGTGACTGTTTTCGACAACCTGATGTTTCAGCAGAATACCTTATTGGAATGTTGCACCCATCCAAATTTTCATTTTATCAATGCCGATGTGCGAAATACACAACGCCTCAAAGAAGCAATGAAAGGAAAAGATGTGATTATTCCGTTGGCTGCTTTAGTAGGCGCACCCTTGTCAAACAAGGACGAAAACTCAACCATCGCCATCAATCGGGATGCGGTAATCGCTATCAACAAGATGCGTTCAAAAGAACAACGCATATTATTTCCAACCACCAATAGCGGTTATGGTATCGGCCAAGAAGATATTTTTTGTACTGAAGAAACACCATTAAACCCCATCTCATTATACGGAACTACGAAAACAGAAGCCGAGCAGGATTTATTGCAATCGGAAAATGTCATTACCTTCCGCTTGGCTACCGTATTTGGTTGTTCGCCACGCATGCGTCTCGATTTATTGGTCAACGACTTTACGTACAGGGCTTTTAGTCAGAAATACATCGTGTTGTTCGAGGCCCATTTCAAACGAAATTATATCCATGTACGTGATGTGACTAAAGCCTTTTTATTTGGCTTGGAACATTTCGACCAAATGAAAAACCAGACTTATAATGTAGGTTTGAGCACGGCAAACTTATCTAAGATGGAATTGTGTTTGGAAATTAAAAAACAGATTCCTGATTTTTTTATCACTGAATCAGAAATTAATAAAGATCCTGATCAACGAAACTATATCGTTAGCAACGACAAGATCGAAGCCTTCGGTTACCGCCCTGATCATGATATTCAATCGGGCATTACAGAATTAATCAAAGGTTTTTCTATTCTTACGCCGAATAAATATTCTAACATCTAACCTATTACGAAGCATGATTATTTCAAAAACGCCTGTCAGGGTGAGTTTTTTTGGAGGAGGCACCGACTATCCGGATTATTATAAAGAATTTGGTGGAAGTGTATTAAGCACCACCATCGACAAATATATTTATGTGACGGTCAATAAGATCGTTGGGTTGCTTGACCACAAATATCGCATTTCGTACAGCAAACTCGAATTGTGTAATGATGTCGATGAGATTAATCACCCTGTCGTTCGAGAGGTAATCAAATATCTCGGTATCACTGACGGATTGGAAATCAATATCATCAGCGATTTGCCGGCACGCACCGGAATCGGCAGCAGCAGCAGTTTTACCGTAGGTTTATTGCACAGTTTGTATGCCTTGCAAGGCATCATGAAAAGCAAGGAGGAATTAGCCAATGAGGCAATTCATATCGAGTTTAATGTGTTGAAAGAGCGTGTAGGTGTACAAGATCAATTAGCAGCTGCATACGGCGGACTGAATTATATGAAGTTCACTGCTGAGAACCTTGAGGTCAATCCATTGATCGTGACGAAGGAACGCAAAGAAGCGCTACAGCAAAATCTATTGATGTTTTATACAGGGATCAACCGTTTTGCGAGTGAGATATTGAAAGAGCAATTACAGAAAACCGTTGAGAAAAAAATCGGGACTGAGTTAAAAGACATACACGATATGGTGCAAAAGGGGATTTCCATTCTCACCGATACCAACCGTAATTTGGATGAATTTGGCGACCTGATGCATGCCGCATGGATGGCCAAACGAAGTTTATCGTCGGCCATTTCCAATGATTTTCTGGACGAAATTTATACAAAAGCCCGTGAAGCCGGTGCCCTTGGTGGCAAGTTATTAGGTGCCGGTGGTGGCGGATTTTTTGTCTTTTATGTACCGGTCGAAAAACAGGAAGCCGTAAAAAATGCGTTGCAACATCTTCATTCCATTGATTTCAATTTCGAAAACGGCGGAAGCAGGATAGTACATTTTAATTAAGAAGAAAAATGAAAAGAAACGATTGTCCTTGTTGTCGTAGTAATAACATTAAGCCATTCATCAACGAATTTGAGAAGGGGTATGATTTATATACTTGTAAGAGTTGTAGTGTAATATTCTCTAATCCATTTGAAAGTGCAAAAGCTGATTTTTATACCAACGCAAAAGATGTTGCTTCAAAATCTCGACATGAATCTTTAGCCCCATTGCATAAACAGCATCCATCTCGAAAATGTGAGCAATTGAAAAATGGAGATGGAAAGGTTCTTCTGGATATCGGTTGTGGTAATGGTGCATTTGCATCCTTTGCAAACGAAAATGGCTTAAAAGTGTATGGAATTGATATTGACAAATCAAGTTTATCTGCTGCAAAATCGAGAAACCTTACCTCATCAACGTTCTATGAAGCGACATTGGACAATCTAAAGGAATACAGCGATATCCCGGAAAAATTTGATATTATCACGATGTTCGAAGTGTTTGAGCACATTGAAAACCCGAATGAAACAATTGAAAAAATCAAGAGCTTATTAAAGCCTGATGGGTTGTTTATCGGCAGCTTGCCAAACGTGGCAAGAACTCGCATGTGGACGATGAACATGGATTATGAGCGTCCGCCATATCATTTAACGTATTGGACAATTCAGACTTGGAGACATTACTTAAAAGAACATGAAATTGAACTTGTCTTCGCCGAGAATAATAATTACTATGGGTATATGTCGGATGTCTTGAGGATTGTGACTTTAAAAAGTCTAAAAATGCCAGTATTGAAAGACATCATCGCAATTATTTTACTGGGCGTTAAAAAATATATTGAGTCTCCGATAGAAATAATTGCCAAACAAGGGGCAAGTTTTTTCTTTGTTTCAAAAAAGCAACTCTGATAGTTTACTAGACGGTTTCAACCTTTAACAAATGCATAAGAGTTTATATCCATAGGAATTTCATCCTGTCAAATAGCAGTATTACATTCTTAATAAAGTATATTTACCTCTTCAATTAATACTGACCCACATGCTCAAAATATTTAAATTTTTCAAGGATATTCTACTCTTTATACCAGTGACATTATTTTTTCATCCCTTTTCTAAATTGTTTGGATTTCTTTATTATTTCAATAAGTTATTAATATGGATAAATAAAAACAAAAAGATCGTTCTGTACAATGATTATTTCTCTCTGATAAGAGATTATGGCAAAAGAGTAAAACTTTATGACTTCGTGTCAGAACATTTTTCATTAGAAAATAAAAAAATAATCTATCTCGAATTTGGAGTTGCCGCCGCTGCTTCTTTCAAATGGTGGCTTTCAAAAAATAAATCAACAGAATCCAGATTTTTTGGTTTTGATACATTTGAAGGATTGCCAGAGGATTGGGGTGGTTTCTTTTCAAAAGGGGATATGTCACATTCACTGCCAGAAATAAATGACGCACGAGCCCAATTTATTAAGGGCTTATTTCAAGACACCTTAAATAAGTTCATACAGGAGAATCAGATAATTCTAACACAGCATTCTCAAAAGGTTATTCATTTGGATGCTGATCTTTACACCTCCACTATTTTTACTTTAGCTCAATTGTTTCCTTATTTGCGAAAAGGTGATATTATTATGTTTGATGAATTCAATGTTGCAATGCATGAATTTAAAGCATATCTAGAATTTACAGAAAGCTACTATATAAAATTAAGGCCTGTTGCGGCGGTCAATAATTTTTATCAAACTGCTTTTATCGTTGAATAAAAAGTAACTCTAGACAATTTAAAACTTCTCCCAAGAGAATTAGCTGTCGAATCGGGGGTGAGTGAAGCCTCCATTTATATTCCCAACGCCTTTACGCCGAATGGTGATGGTCGTAACGATTGCTTCAGTGTACTCAATACAGCCAACTTCAAGGATTATTATTTTGCTATTTACAATCGTTGGGGGCAACGCGTTTTTGAAGCAGATAATCCGGATGATTGTTGGGATGGAAATTTTAATAATCAGCGCGTTGAATCAAGCACGTATTATTATTTCTTAAAGGGCGAGACTCAATGCGGTAAGATCTTCCTGAAGGGCGATATTACGGTGATCTATTAATGCAGCGCACCATATCCGTGAATTTGTTTTTTCGCACCATCCGTAAAGCGGAATGCATATTATAGTGAATGGAATTTCAAATCAAATAAATTACTTTTGTCTAACAGAACAAAGACGACAAACTAATTTTTTTCATCATGCAACAATTTGTGATTAACATCCCTGATAGTCAAGTTGATTTTTTAACAGAGCTATTGACTAAATTAAATATTTCTGTAGAAGGGAAGAAGACTCTTACCAATGATGGTATACAAATTCCAGCGTGGCAGCAAGAATTAGTCTTGAACCGTAAAATGAATACAAAACAGGAAGACTATCTAAGCGAGGAGGATATGTTTAAATTTTTAGAGAGTGAATAAATCAGATGAAAAGATATAAGATTGTAACTGACAAGGAAGCAAAACAGGATATCGTTGAAATCATAGCTTACTATAGTAAAATTCAATTGACATTAGGTCAGCGTTTCAAGACAAGCGTTAGAAAGGCTCTTCTTGCATTGCAGACTTCGCCAGTTCATCAGATTCGTTATAGGGATATTCATTGCCTTCCATTGGAAGTCTTTCCTTACATGATTCATTTCTCTCTAGAGGAGGAAAATAAGATTGTCATTATTCATGCAGTACTTGCAACAAAGCAAAACCCTGATACAAACTGGTTATAGCTGAATTTGTTTAGTTGGCAATAGCAACTTGGATTTTATTTCTTATAAAGTTTGAGCTAATTCGCAACCACTATTTTCTTCTCTCGAAATTTATTAAACCTCAGCGTTATCCTTCCTTTCCACTATTTTCATTAATTTGCGGCCTCATATCAAAGCGCACATGCAAATTATCCAATCTAAAAAAATTCATAACCTGTCTATCATTAAAACCGATGTGTTTTATGATTTCCGGGGAGAATACGTCGAAACCTTTAATGAAGAAAGATATCAATTCAATGACGATGAAGGTAACTTAATCCGATTTGTTGAGGACGATATCAGTATGAGCCGACAACATGTATTGCGTGGACTTCATGGTGATAGTAAGACATGGAAATTGATTCAATGTCTGATGGGTGAGTTTTACTATGTTGTGGTGGATATGCGAAAAGATTCGCCCACTTATTTGAATTGGGAAGCGTTTAACCTGAACGAAAAAAACCGTATGCAGGTGCTGGTCCCAGCCGGTTGCGCCAACGGACATCTGGTGATGAGCGATCGTTGCCTATTCAGCTATAAGCAAAGTCAGTTTTATTCGGGTATGCAACATCAATTTACCGTTCGCTGGAATGATCCCAAACTGAATATTTACTGGCCTGTGCAACAACCAATCTTAAGTGAGCGCGATAGTCAGGCAATCGATATCGATAAATGGTAACACAGCAAATGAAAAAAGTACTAGTCTCAGGCAGTTCAGGCTTTTTAGGCAAACATCTGATTACACATCTCAATAAAAAAGGGATTGAAACCATTACCCTCAATTCAAAAAATTGCGATCTTACAAACGATCATGCATTACGTACGTTCGTGCATAACCCCGAATCCTTCGATCAT
This sequence comes from uncultured Bacteroidota bacterium, assembly GCA_903881265.1. GTDB lineage: Bacteria > Bacteroidota > Bacteroidia > Chitinophagales > Chitinophagaceae > OLB11. Next base: position 4,681 of record CAIRSV010000331.1, on the reverse strand, counting down.
ATATTTCATCTCGCAGCCTGGACGCAGGCCGGTACCTTTTGCGATACGCATCGTGGTATACAATGGGTAGTGAATCAACAAATCAATACCAATATGCTGAGTTGGTGGCAACAAAATGCACCACAAGCCAAGATGATTACCTTCGGCACGAGTGTAAGCTATGCGTCTGAAAATGATCTGATCGAAAGTAAGTATATGGATGGTCAACCCTATGATAAGTTTTATTCGTATGCCATGTGTAAACGAATGTTGCTCGTGGGACTTGAATGCCTGCAACGACAATATGGGATGAATTATCTTTACCTGATTCCTAGTACCTTGTATGGTGCAGACTACCATACCGACGACAGGCAGGCCCATTTTATCTATGATTTGGTACGCAAAATTATCCGTGGAAAAATGTATGAAGAACCTGTGGAGCTATGGGGTGATGGCGAACAGCGTCGTGAATTGGTATATGTTGAAGATTTTATCGATATCATGTTAACATTAAATCAAACAGTATCGAATGAGATTGTGAATATAGGTGGAGGTATGGATTTTTCGATTAAAGAATTTGCAAAGATTATCTGCGACCGTGTAGGTTATGATTTTAATCGAATACAATACGACACCACGCAATACGTTGGCGCTAAATCAAAAATATTGAATATTGAAAAATATCGTTCATTGATTGATGCATCATACGTGAGTGCAACCTCCTTAGATAACGGTATACAAAAGACTATAGACTGGATGATGGAAAATAAAAATAGGTTTCTATCATGAGTATGATTCAAAAGTTGATTATCATCGATGAGTTTCTGGAAAACAAAGTTGGTCATTATTACGAGTATGATAAGTCGGTCATTGAATCGTTTCAACAGCAAGGTGTTTCCTATCGCTTATATACCAAAGATTCTGTATCAGATGAGATTAAAGACGAACTCAATGCGATTCCTTTTTTTCAATACAACCCGAAATCATTCCTGCGAAAAATAAAATGGATAGGACCTTTTTTATATCGTTTTAAAAATTGGCATATCGTATCGAAACAGATACAGTCGATTATTACAACAGAATATGAGGAAGGTAAAGGCATCGTATTTTTTGCCCCAAATATTTTCTGGTATAATGTCATACCCTATGCCTTGGCTTTTCGTAAATTCAAGTGTCCGGTAAAGGTATTATATCGGACTTCGGTATTAGAAACAATAGAAATCAGTGAGAAATTCAAACCCCTTATTTTCAAATTGAATGATTGGGGTGTCAAGGCGTTTTCAAAAAACAAACAGGTTCATTTTGTGACCGATAGTGAAGTGATTGCACAACAGTTTACTGAAAAATATCATCAACCCATGTCGGTCTTACCGATTCCGCATGTGTTTGAAATGGAAGACAAATTATCAGTGGCCGATTCCAAAATCAGGTTGTATCTGCCGGGCGGTGCACGTATTGAAAAGGGCATGAATGCAATTACCGGTGCCCTGGAATTACTGCAAAAAAACCATCCTGAAATGATGAAGAAGATAGTCATCGTGTTACAATTCTTCGGAGAAAAGGAAAAAGATGAATTGGATGCCTTGCAAGATCGTATCAGTCAACTGTCGTGTGAGAAAATTTTTCTGGGGAAACTTTCGAGTGAAGAGTATAAAGAACAAGTAGGTCTGGCTGATATTATTCTGATACCTTATCTAAACAGTCGTGGCTACAAAGCGAGAACATCGGGGGTATTGGCTGAAGCTATTGCAGCTTGCAAACCTTTTATAACTTCAAAGGAATCGTGGATGGATTGTCAGGTAAAAAATTATCATAGCGGTTATGCTGTCACGGATACGTCTGCTGATGAATTAGCGGCAGGCATCCTTCACATTGCGCAACATTATCAGCAATACAAACGCGACGCCCTCGCAGCCAAGGACAAATGGTTGGCGTTTCATTCAAAAGAAAATTTTGTTCGAATATTTACTTCGGCACAATAACTCTCTATCATGTAGTTTATCACAAACACTTTTCTACTATATTTGACTGAATTAACACCACCCATTAGCAGACATGATATTTAATTCGGTCCATTTTATTTTCTTCTTTATCGCGACCACCATCTTGTACTATGCCTTACCGCATCGTTTCAGATGGGCTTTTCTGTTGGCTATCAGCTGTTATTTCTACATGGTGTTCAGGCCCATTTATATCTTGATACTTGCCGGTACTATCGTCGTCGATTATGTTGCAGGGTTGTTTCTCGAAAGCACCACGAATCCTAGGCGTAAAAAAATATTTCTGGTCGCTAGCATCATCGCCAATGTGGGTGTATTAGCGGTGTTTAAATATTATAATTTCATCAATGATAATCTCACGGAACTGTTAGGCGTCTTTCATCTAAAAAATGAAATTCCTATGCTCCGTATTTTATTACCCATCGGTTTGTCGTTTCATACGTTTCAGGCGATGAGTTATACGATCGAAGTGTATCGCGGTAAGCAGCAGGCAGAAAAACACTTCGGGATGTATGCCTTGTATGTGATGTTTTATCCTCAACTCGTTGCAGGTCCTATCGAGCGGCCGCAGAATATCCTGCATCAGTTGAAAGAAAAAGTGGTCTTCAATTACGACCATATCGTATCGGGTTTGAAGTTGATTCTTTGGGGCTTGTTTGTGAAAGTAGTCATTGCCGATCGCTTGTCGATTTATGTTGATATCGTGTACAATTCACCCGAACATCATTCGGCGATTAGCAGTCTTGTGGCTACCCTCTTTTTTACCTTTCAAATCTATTGCGATTTTTCGGGGTATTCAAGTATCGCTATCGGTTGCGCCAAGGTCTTGGGTATTGATTTGATGATTAATTTTCGCCGGCCTTATATGTCGACCTCGATTCGCGAATTTTGGTCGCGTTGGCATATTTCCTTATCGACATGGTTCAGAGATTATCTCTATATCCCGCTTGGTGGTAATCGTGTGAGTGTGTATCGGAATATGTTTAATCTGTTTTTTGTGTTTCTGGTCAGTGGCTTATGGCATGGCGCCAATTGGACTTTCATCATCTGGGGCGCATTGCACGGTTTGTATCTGATGATGGAAATCGTGTTCGATCGATTAGTACCATCTATAAAACTACCACATTCAATTCGTTGGATCTTGAATTTTGTGTTGGTGGCTATAGCTTGGGTATTCTTCCGTGCTTCGAATTTTCAAACTGCCAAGCAGATTTTGAAGAATATATACACCTTCAAACCCGGTCCTTTATACATTGGCAATGCCTCTTATCTGGTCTATAGTTTTTTTGCGATTCTCTTCTTGTTTGCGGCAGAGTATAATGCGGAGAAACTCAATAACCGATATGCATGGCTGCACAGCGAACGTAAGGTACTTCGTTGGTCGGCCTATCTTCTTCTGATACTTACCTTGCTGAGTATCGGTGTATTCAATGGTGGTCAGTTTATTTATTTTCAATTTTAGCCGCATGATGAAACTCTTTAAACATATACTCCTGTTGCTTATCATCACTGTGGTTGCTGATAGACTTATTGGTAGGTTGCAGGAATATATTTTCTATCAACAACATCACGGTGATGATTATATCACGATTCAGGTACTGGATTCCACTAAAGCAGCTATCATCATCGTGGGTTCTTCAAGGGCTTCGCATCATTATATTTCAGATAGCCTTGAACATTATTCAGGACTGAGTGTGTTTAACGGCGGTCGCGATAATATGGGTATTCATTACACCAAAGCGACTATCAACGAAATGCTGAAACGCCACAAACCGAAGTTCATTATTTTCGATGTGATACCGTACGCCTTTCTAAATAATAATCAGAATGCGTCTAACTACCTTGACGTGCAAACCAGCGTTTTATTGCCGTTTGCAAACAAGCATCGTGGTTTGTATGATGATATCGGTGCGATTAGTCAGGCAGAGGTTTGGAAAAGCAAGTTGATAAAAATGTATGCGTATAATTCGCTTATTGGTTCAACGATTCAAAATAGCTATACGCATATAGGGCATCAGCAATTCAATGGATACGAGCCGCTTTCGGGCAAGATAGACACAGCCAATTATCATCAACCACTTTTTACAATACCAACGATCAAGGAAGGAATTGATAGTCATGCGTTTACATTATTGGAAGAAAGTTTGCAGCTCTGTAAGGATCATGGCGTAATCCCTATCATTTGTTTTTCGCCTTTTTATTATCCCTATCATCATGAGCAAAAAATTATACAGCGCTTTCAAGTAATCGCAAGCTCATTTCATTGTCAACTTCTTGATTATTCATCAGACCCAACGTTTACAAATAATGCAACTTTGTTTTATGACGAATTGCATCTCAACAAGGATGGTGCTGCTATCTTTTCAAAAAAAATCGCTGAGCATATTTCAATGTCACATGCACAAACTAACTAAACACATGTTTGTAAAAGGTGCAATTGAATGTAAGTTAGGCAAGACATAGTATCTTTATCCGGTGAATACAAACAATAATTCGATGCGAATACTATCGGTCGTTCCTTATAAGATCTTTCCAGCTGTGATGGGCGGACAGAAAGGTATTGCCTTGTTTTATAAATACCTTTCACAGTTAGTATCGCTCAATTGTTTAACGGTTAAAGAAAATGATCCAACCGAAACGTATGTGATTTACACGCAGCTTTCAAATGCACAGACACGCTATATCAATCCCTTTCTTTTTTT
>CAIRSV010000330.1 GCA_903881265.1 uncultured Bacteroidota bacterium | reverse complement strand
TTTATTGCCATCAACTGTGGCGCCATACCTGAAGGTACAATCGACAGCGAATTGTTCGGTCATGAGAAAGGTTCATTTACAAGTGCCACAGAGAGTCGTAAAGGTTATTTTGAGACCGTAAACGGAGGTACTATCTTTTTGGATGAGATAGGCGAAATGCCATTGGGTACGCAGTCTCGCTTGCTACGTGTGCTTGAAGCAGGAGAGTATATACGCGTGGGTTCATCGAAAGTGGAGAAAACGAATGTACGTGTTATCGCTGCGACCAATAAAGACTTGATGCTGTTGGTGAATGCGGGGCGGTTTAGAGAAGATCTGTATTATCGTTTAAGCACAGTGCCGATTCGAGTGGCTTCACTAAGAGAACGTAAAGAGGATATCCCATTGCTGTTTCGTAAATTTTGTATTGACTTTGCCGAAAAATATAAAACGACACCTATTCAATTAACAGACGATGCCAAGCAGTCGCTGATCAGTTACAGGTGGCCGGGCAATATTCGTGAACTGAAAAATATTGCGGAGCAAATTTCTGTCTTGTCGCCGAATAAATTGGTGAATGAGAATGAACTCTCTTATTTCCTGCCTGTTCATAATCATCAAGATTCAATGCCGATGGTTGTAGGGCATGGATCTTCAAAAAGCAATAACGATTTTTCTAACGAACGTGATATTTTGTATAAGCTCTTCTTCGATATGAAAAAAGATGTGAATGATTTGAAGAAGATGTTCTTTGAAATTATTAAAAATCCTTCTATCGCACATAACTTTGGAGAGGAAGCCTTGCCTGAGCGTTATTCAGCGTTTGATGCTGATATCATTCCGTCTAAGCCCAATGTATCGGTTATGATGAGTACTGCAGATTCGCAGAAACTAGAAACTATTCATCAGGTGGAAGAGACATTGAATATCGCTGAACACGAAAAAGAACTCATTGTCAAAGCACTTAAAAAACATCGCAGTCGCCGTCGAGATGCCGCATCAGAATTAGGGATTTCAGAACGTACCTTGTACAGAAAAATTAAAGAGTATGATATTGAAGAATAAGTGGCTGATGTTAGGATTGACGTTGATGTGTTTCGTTACATCGTGCGGTGTGTATAGTTTCACAGGCGCTGCGATTGAAGGAAGGACGATCAATGTCCACTTTATTGAAAACAATGCACGCACAGTGGTTCCTTCACTTAGTGCAACATTGACAGAAAAACTAAGGCAACGAATACTTTCACAATCTTCATTATCACAAGTCAATAATGATATGACCGATTACGATGTTTCGGGCGCTATCAATGGTTATGATGTAACGGTTGCTTCGGTAACCGGAAAGGAAACTTCCTTACTAAATCGTCTTACAATCACTGTTTCGATAACATTTAAAAATAAGTTGAATGAGAAAGCAAATTTCGTTCAGACCTTTTCTCGCTTTGCCGATTTCAGTTCAGATCAGAACATACAGAATGTCGAGGTGAAGTTAATCAGTGAGATCTCTGATCAATTGGCGGATGATATTTTTAATAAAGCTTTTGTCAACTGGTAAATGATGATTGTCAAACATCAGCTTCGTATATTTTTTTACACTAAAGAATGTCAATACCTCATCTATGTTTTCTGAGGTTTTTTCTTTGCCGCAGGAAAAAGCACATTATTTAAAATCAATCTAAACCCAGGTGAATTCGGATGAAGACTCAGGTCTGTTGGAGGATCTCCCACTGCGTGCTGATAATCTTCAGGATCATGACCACCATAGAACGTCCATGTGCCTTTTCCTAAATCGCCATGGATATAGCGGGCTTCACCGGCCGATTTGTTTTCACCTAATACTTGTGTACTGCTTTTGAGAAACTTGTTGGTAAAGGAAGTTGTTTGTCCCATAAAACCTTTCACGGTTGTTGTATGATTTTGGCAAAGCATCGTAGGAATCGGATCGAATTTTGCAGAGAAGGCGAATAAGGTAAAATAATCAGATTTGAATGGCACCTTACGCGTGGTGGTTGCATCTATATCCGAATATTCATATTCCATTGGATTGGTTTTCAAGGTAAAATCTTTGAACGCCAAACATCGATCGAAATTCAATTTTGATTGAGCTGCAGGATCTGCGGCATCCCCATCATACATTCTTTCACAGATATCTGTACCTTCTGCTGCCAATGCAATATCATAACTATCAGTAGCACTGCACATAGCAAATAAATACCCACCTCCGATGACAAATTCCTTAATTTTTTTCGCCGTAGCGAGCTTCAATTGGGATACTTTTTCGAAGCCATGTTTTTTTGCCATCGCTTCATTTTTCTTTACATCATTGATATACCAATCGGCCGAATTATACGCCGCATAGAATTTGCCATATTGCCCAGAAAAATCTTCGTGATGAAGATGCAGCCAATCGTATTTAATTAGTTTATCATCTAGTAACTCATCATCATAGACTTTGTCAAAGGGTATTTCAGCATACGTTAAAACCATCGTCACGGCATCATCCCAAGGCAATTTGCCATCAGGTGTATACACGGCTATTTTGGGTGCTTTCTCTAAACGAACGATATCCATATTGACTTCAGGGTCGGCAATTTCTGTAAGGATAGAAGTGTATTTGGCATCGGGTAAAATCTCATAACTCACATTTCTAATCTTGCATTCATTTTCTATTTCTTGGAAATAATCAAACACAAAACTTCCACCTTTATAGTTTAAAAGCCAATCAATTTTTTCATTTTTTGTTAGTACCAAAAAAGCAATACCATACGCTTTTAAGTGATTGGTTTGTCCGCTTTCATCCATCGGAATCAACATCTTGGCGGCCTGCAAATTAGACGAGGCAAGGACAACTAGGAGTAGATAGAATATCTTTTTCATGTGTTATTTCTCAGCGCTCAAAAATAGCGTGCTTGAGGAAGCTTGTGTGTTAAGTTAATTATAATACTCTCCGTTATAGAATAGTTTGAAGCTGTTGAACCCGACTTTATATTGCAATACATCATAATCAAGCCGCATATCCTCCAGTGTCATGGACGTGACATCATAGATTTTTCCTTTAGAGAAAAAACGTAGGATGTTGGATTGATTGACATACGCAATTGAATTATAGCCAGCCGTAATTTTAGTAGGATAATAATTGTCAAGCATAAACTGCTCGCCTTCATAAAATGCTTTGAAGTAGCCGTTTGGATCAGCAAAGGCCACCACTCGGTCAGTCACTTTATACGAAGGGTTATAATACCCAATTGTATACAGGTTGCCATTGTAAAAGATTTTAAAATTCCCATCGTTGCTATGAAACGCCACCACATCGTCGCCTACCATATATGAGTTGGGAGCAAAAGGGTCAACGGTATAGGTGTGTCCTTTGTGAAATATTTTAAATTGATTATTGATATCCACATAGGCGACAGTGTTTCGACCAACTTTAAAACTAGTCACAGCTTGATTTTCCAGTGTTTCTACTTCGTTGTTGTAAAACACTTTAAACTGATCATTGTAATTAATGTATGCGCCAATATTATCCGATACTTTAACGGTGCTGTCGAAGGTAAAGTCTGTGTTGTTCAGTGAAAGAAAACTTTCAAGTTGGGTAATCTTGCCATTGTAATAACCATCGAACGAAGAATTGTTGATATCATAGAAAAGCACAACGCTGTCGCCCAAAGCATATCGGTCGCATAATCTTGAAAGCAACACGACATCTGTTCCGTCAACCACCGAAATCATTTTAGCACTTCGATAAAGGATAAGATTATCGGAGACCTCAAACTGCGTGGTAAACAAATCTGTGATGGGCGTAATAGTACCATCACGATAAATTTTAAAATTGCGCGCATTATCAAGATAGGCTACTGCATTTCGTCCAACCTTATAATTGATAGGTGCCATTGATTCGATCCTGTTGACAGCTCCGTTATCGAACACATAAAATTCCTGACGGATATTGGTGAATGCCGAAAAAGGCTGAGACCAACCAACTAGTGAAGGAATTATAAGAAGCAGCAGGGCCGTTATTTTTTTCATCTCGTAAATTGACGTATTGATAAAAGTTCAATAAGGGTAAAAGTCGTATATTTTTTTGTTAATCGGGGAAGTTCATTTATTTAATTGACACGAAACAATATTACACCATTTTATTCCTCTTGATCAGATAGGCATGTAAAATTTTATCGAAGCCTTCATTGGTATTGGCATCCACAATATCAATTCCAAATTGTCCGCATTTCAACGCGAGTGCAGCGCGGTATTCTTTCATACGCTCAATATATTCTTGTTTGAGCTGTGTCGAATTCATTCTGAGTTTCTCGCCACTTTCCATATCAATGAATTCGTAGGGTCTGTTTTCAAATTCAAAATCGACCTCATACTTGCCGTCTTGCACATGAAATAAAACCACTTCGTGCTTGTTGTATTTTAGATGTTGTAGGGCATCAAACAATTCGTTCGCATCAGAAACCTTATCGAGCATATCGCTGAAGATGATAACGAGCGATCGCTTATGCAGTGTTTCTGCAATTTGATGAAGCACATTCGCTGCATTGGTCGACTGATTTTCTCCTAGATAGTTCAGTTGTTTCTCAAGTGCTGTCATCAGCATCTTGGTATGAACCGTATTGGATTTACAACCTGTATGCAAGGTAAGCGACGAATCAAAGAGCGATAAACCCACCGCATCGAGTTGCTTTTTTAGAATGGTAATTAATGAGGCGGCTGCCAAACAAGAAAACTGTAGCTTATTTGGCTTATCAGTATCTGATGGAAATAACATCGATGAAGAGGAGTCAATCACAATTTGACATCGGAGATTCGTCTCTTCTTCGTACTTTTTGATAAACAATTTATCGACTCGCCCATAGACTTTCCAATCGATATGTTTCAGGTTATCGCCGACATTGTATAATCGGTGTTCAGCAAATTCTACTGAGAATCCATGAAAAGGACTTTTGTGCAGTCCGATAATAAAGCCTTCCACCACCTGATGTGCTAGAAACTCTATATTCTCCATTTGCTTGTCTAATACCATAGGGCTTAAAAATAATTCGTAAAAATATCTCATATAACTATGGTAAAAAAATTAGTTTTGTTACATTTGGCAGAATATTCTATTTCAATGAAGAAGATTTTACCTGTAATTATACTGTCTGTCATTTTGTTGGCAAGTTCTTGTACGCAAGAGTATGTTTGTCAATGCGCTATCAAGTACACAGGTAATCCTCCTGGTCTTCCTGATTCATCCATCGTTGAATTTAAAATCAAGGATAAGAAGAAAGACGCTATCAAGAACTGTGAAGCGAATTCCACAACGTTTACAAAAGACGGCATCACGCTAGAAGAGAAGTGCCGAATTTATTAGTCCCGAAATTTTATTGTATGAAAAAAATAGTCTTGTGCTTGCTTGCAGTCATCGCAATGCAACAGTTATACGCACAACAGAATCAGGATGCATATTACAGAACCCATCCCGCATGGATTTCAATGATGAGTAATGAATCTGCCAATTATTATGAGGCTGTTCACGCGTTTACGTTATTTTGGGAAAATAAAGAGACACCCACCGAAGAGAACGAACTTTTTTCAGCCACTGATTCCGAAAAAGAAAGCAATAATTTTATTTCAAGCAAGATGTCGCTCACGGTAGACGCGACAAAATACGCCTTCGAGTACAAGAAATTTATCTATTGGCAACAAGATGTGCTTCCTTTTGTGAAGGATGACGGACGATTGATGTCGAAGCAGGAACAGCTCGATTTTTGGAAACAACAACACGAAGGCCGAAAATAATCAAACCAATGATGATCATGAAACATCTGTTTTTACTAACCCTGCTATGTGTGACAGGGATTTTTCTGACTTCTGCTCAAACATCAAATTGGGTATTTACGGGGCCCTCCAATTTCCCGACGAATATTTCTGGACAGATCAATGGTATCGGTCGGGTTTGTCAATTGAAATTTGATCCGAATAATCCGAATACCATGTATGCGTGCAGTGCATCGGGTGGTTTATGGAAAAGCACCAATGCCGGTACTTCGTGGACATCGATGGGAACAGATAAATTACCTAAAATGAAAATTGCATCGGTTTGTATCGATCACACCAACAGCAATATCATCTATCTGGGTAGCGGCGATCCAAATTATTATACAAACAACCTCGGTATCTGGAAAACGACCGATGGCGGTTTGAATTGGGCTCAGGTGAATACTGGCATCGGTACATTTATGGCACTTGAATTATTAATGGATTCAACAGATCATCTCACGCTATTAGCAGCCACGTCGAATGGTATTTGGAAAACTATAGACGGTGGATTGAATTGGACTAACAAATTAGCAGGCAATCAATTTACCGATATGAAATGGAAAGCAGGTGCTGGAAGTCAGGTTGTGTTTGCATCGTCATTCAATAAATTTTTTCGAAGTACTGATAGAGGGGATACCTGGACTGAAATCACAAGTGGTTTCAATGGTTTATTGGCAAATGGAACACGCATTGCAACAAGTGCGATGAGTCCCTCGACAGTTTATGTAGGAACAGTCTTTGATCAAGGCACAATTTTTCGCAGTACCGATGATGGATTAAATTTCACTGTTCAATATCACAACCCAACTTGGAGTCTTACGGGTTATGATTCGACAGGCGGTGGACAAGGGAATTATAATTTTTGCATTGAAGCGAATCCAACAAATGCCAATCAATTGTTTCTTGGGTCGCATAATATTATGCGAAGCGATGATGCCGGTATTACGTGGCAGAAACTTACGACATGGTCGAAAATTGTGCATACCGATATGCACGATTATCTTTTTCAGCCTGGTAATAGTACGAATTTATATCAGGCAAATGACGGTGGTGTATGGTTAACAAGCACTAGCGGTACCACTTGGTCTCCTAAGAGCGATGGATTGGGTGCTACTGAAAATTACACAGCCGCCACAAGTCCATTGTATTCTAAATTAATGAGTACGGGTACGCAGGATAATGGTGAATTGTTGTACACTAATGCGCAATGGAAAACGAATAGGGGAGGCGACTGGACCACTAAAATGCAAATGGATTATTCGCCCCAACAATGGGTTTATTATTTCAATTATAAAAAGAGACGAGCCCTGCCATCAGGTAGTAGCGATGCGTATAATGTGCCAACAACATTAGACTCTTCTATTTTAAAACACGTGTTTTCTCCTGATGATCAGAATTTGGCTTATATCAGTGGTGTTTCAATTTGGCAAACAAAAAACTTATCTCAATCGGCACCTGTGTGGACTCAAATTGCGACGTCGAGTTCTGTCATCCGAGCAATGGCAGTTTGTCGTCTTCATCCGACTATTTTTGCGTATAGCATCAACAATAAATTTTACATCAGTCACGATGCCCTCAATGCAACACCAACATTTACAATGACCACCTTGCCTACTTCATCGACGAATACAGACATGGTGATTTCTGCGATTGATACGAACCACATTTTTATTATCCTTAATAAGAAGGTATATGAATCAACAGATGGTGGTATGGTGTTTACTGACTATTCAGGAAGCTTACCGGTTGTGAATCAACTAAAAATATATCTTGATGAGTATAGTGGTAATAATGGCTTGTATGTAGGAAATGCATTAGGTGTGTATTACAGAAATAATTCTATGTCCGATTGGGTTAATTATTCAGGTGTGTTGCCAACAATAGCATCTATTAAGGATATTATGTATTTCAATGATGGAGGCGCCGATGCACGGGTCTATGTGTCTTATTTCGGTAGAGGTGTATGGGAAACCAAGCTTGAGAATTCACATACTTGTCCGACACCAGTTATTTCAGGTACTTCTTTTTCTGGGAGCAATGTCACCATCAATTGGAATAATACGGGTGCCAATCAATATGACATTCAATATCGTGAAATAGGCACCTTGCCTTGGACTAAATTCACCTCAGCTACGAATACTGCATTCATATCTTCCTATATCGGTTGTTCAAGTTATGAAGTACGAGTGAGAGGAAAATGCAATGCCGATTCAAGTCTTTGGAGCGATAAAGCCTTCTTTAATACGCCTACGAATACCATGAATAACGACTTTGATAATCATATGGATATCGGTTCGGTTGGAGCGGCAGGAAGCGTGTGTTATGATGCCGTCAATCAGCGTTATACGATCTATGCAAGTGGAGCTGATATTTGGGGTCAACATGAACAGTTTCATTTTCTGTATAAGAAATTGCGGGGCGATGTCACCATCAGTGCACGCGTAAAGCATATTGGTAATATCTACGGATGGGCTAAAGGCGGTGTGATGATTAGAGAGTCTCTTAATACTAATTCAAAACATTCGATGTGTGCCCTCACTCCAGGTAATGGATTTGCCAATCAATGGCGTGATGCCACAGGCGGCAATAGTGCCAATGTTGATACAGCAGGGAAAGAACCAGGATGGGTAAAGGTAGAACGCGTTGGTTCATCGTTCACCTCGTATTTTTCAACCGATGGCAACACATGGAATGTATTAAACACAGCCACCATTCCTATGAATGATACGGTATATGTTGGTCTTGCTAATTGCAGTCATATCGATAGTACGATCAATGATGCGATCTTTGATCATATTATCATCAACGGCGTGGCACTTTCAATGTCTTCAGTTGAACAAAACAATGCGCCATTCACTGTATCGCCTAACCCTGTGCGTAATCAATTGAATATACAATTTATCGAGTTGTTATCGTCTTCCGATCTTCATATCACAGTACTGGATGCGCTTGGCAATGTGGTATTGAAAGAGAAGCGCACGAATAATGCACTAACGCAATCTCTCAATACATCGGCATTGCCTTCAGGCGTATATTTTCTAGAGATACAAGGGCGCACAACATCTATGACTAAATTTGTGAAGGAGTAAGCTTAGTCTGTTGATTTAAAAATGAATTCGTGTTGAATAACACCAACAATGGCGAATCAATTTTTATTTGTCGTCATTCCGGCTAATTTAGTTAGCCAGTTTTTTGGGTGCATTTTCCTTGGCTCTTCTTGTAGGTGCTCCAAGTAATGATAGAAACTTATCTCTGTAGCTTTAGTTCTTCTTCATATATTGGGCAAGTCGTAAAGTCTAAAATTTATTTCTATTTTTTGTCTCAGTTTTTTGCAAATGGTGTCGTTTTGTAAACTGGCAATACGATGTTAGTGGCTTATTTTCTTTTTTTTCATTTTTTTGAAAGCATATTTCACCACAAAATAAATAACTAGCGCAGAAAGTACGCCGGTCAAAAAGTCCGTCAGTGGCACCATTATAGCAGTATAAGCCATCATCGAAAATTCAAATTTTCCTGCATGTTTGATTTCTTTAATTTCAGATGGTTTTATCATATTGCTCGCTACCCAAACCAATATACCGCCAATACAAGCCATCGGAATTAACTCTAAATACTGAGCCAAATAAAATGCCATTATTAGTTTTAAGACAGCTTTAAAATAACCCGCCATGG
>CAIRSV010000329.1 GCA_903881265.1 uncultured Bacteroidota bacterium | reverse complement strand
GTGATTGTTCGGAGTAGCGCCAATTTACAATCCGGCGCCAAAACCAAACTTTCAAGTATCGTTCACGGTCTTTTATTACTTGTTTCGGTCATCAGCATTCCATGGCTGCTTAATCTCATCCCCTTATCGTCACTAGCCGCTATCTTGTTGCTAACAGGCTATAAGCTGTGTAAATTGTCTGTGTTTTCGCAGATGATTAAAAAAGGCAAGTATCAATATATCCCTTTCTTTGTGACAGTGCTTGTTATCATTGGAATTGATCTATTTGGCCTTTACAAGCCGCTCAAAGGTGAAGGGTTATTGATCGGAGTGGTTGCAGGATTAATTGCTGCGTGTGGCGCCATTTTGCATGGCAACCTTAAAAACTCGTATTTCTTTCACAAAGAAAACTACCGAGAGACTGATCTTATTAAGATTCATTTATCGCAGGAAGTTTCATTCCTGAATAAAGCTAGTATTCGCGAAACGCTTGACCATATGCCAGAAAACTCGCAAGTAGAAATTGACGCGACCAATACAACCTATATAGACCAAGACGTACTCGAAATTATCCGAGAATTTAAACACATAAAGGCGCCCCTAAGAAAAATTGAATGCGCATTAAAAGGGTTTAAAGAAACATATAAAATTGAAAATCATGCACACGTGCAGTCAATGCACTAAAAAAAAAAAACAATGGATAAATCATATCAAAATTTAATACAAGGAAATCGTTTATTTGCTGAATCTAAATTATCGCAAGATCCAGAATATTTCAAGAAATTAGCACAAGGACAATCACCCGCCTACTTATGGATAGGTTGCAGCGACAGCCGAGTACCAGCCAACGAAATTACAAATACCCAAAGCGGGGAAATATTCGTTCATCGAAATATCGCCAATCTGGTCGTACACACTGATACCAATCTGCTGAGTGTACTTGAATACGCTGTTAATTTCTTAAAAGTAAAACATGTGATTGTCTGCGGTCACTATGGTTGCGGCGGTGTATTGGCTGCTATGTCTAATAACTACCATGGCTATGTCGACAATTGGTTGCGAAACATCAAAGATGTGTATCATAAGAATGAAAACGAACTCAATGCAATAAACGATCTTACAAAACGAGCGGAACGATTAACAGAACTTAATGTCATCGAGCAGGTAAGGAATTTGGCCAAGACCACTATTATACAAAAAGCTTGGTCGATAAGAGAACTGCATTTACATGGTTGGGTATACGGTTTGGATAATGGACTTGTTAAAGACCTGTCTGTCATACATGATCATGAAGAAGATATCGATGCCATTTACCGTTTCAATATTCCTTCAACTAAATAACAACAGCGCAAGATGGTAAATCAACCAGAAAGACGATTCTAGAAGGTATTGATTTAATTTCCCATACAGCCTTCAAGGTGCCATGCCTATGATGATACATCACACGAAGGTATTTCAATTAAAAAATCCGACTCATGATAACACGAGCCGGATTTTTTTTATCATTACGATCACGTATGAACGCGTTAATTACGCTTCAACCGATACTTTCTTTTCTGCTTTCTTACGATCATCTTCATTCAAGATAATTTTACGCATACGAATGAAATTAGGTGTCACCTCGATACATTCATCGTATTCGATATACTCCATACATTCTTCCAATGTCAACAAACGTTTTGGCGCGATACGATTGGCATCATCCGATCCGCTCGCACGGTGATTGGTTAATTTCTTACCTTCCACCGCATTCACTAACAAATCACCTGGTTTGATGTTTTCTGCAATGATTTGTCCTGCATACACATCTTCTCCTGGATCAACAAAAAACGTACCTCTATCTTGTAACTTATCAATTGAATAACCTGTGGTTGAACCATTGAATTTAGATACTAAGACACCATTATTTCTGCCCGGAATCATACCTTTCCAAGGTCTGTAATCTGTAAAGCGATGTGCCATAACAGCTTCACCTTGCGTATTGGTCAACATCAATGTACGTAAACCAATCAAGCCACGAGAAGGGATATCAAATTCAAGATGTTGCATATCACCTTTGGTTTCCATCACAAGCATTTCACCTTTACGACGGCTCACCAAATCAATGGCTTTACTTGCCAATTCTTCAGGCACATCAATCACCAATGTTTCATACGGTTCGCAACGAGCGCCTTCAATTTGTTTTACGATTACCTGAGGTTGTCCAACTGTCAACTCATATCCTTCACGACGCATAGTCTCGATTAAGATACCTAGATGAAGGATACCACGACCAAATACCAAGAAGGTATCACCATTGTCGGTATCTTCGACACGCAAGGCTAGATTCTTCTCCGTTTCCTTCATCAAACGATCGCGTAAGTGACGACTCGTCACAAATTTACCATCCTTACCGAAGAACGGTGAGTTATTGATACTGAAGGTCATACTCATCGTAGGTTCATCCACCGAGATAACAGCAAGGGCTTCAGGATTTTCCATACAAGCGATTGTATCACCGATATTGAAATCTTCAAGACCAACCACAGCACAGATATCACCTGCAACAACTTCTGATGTTTTCTTTTTACCTAAGGATTCAAAAATATATAATTCTTTTACTTTGCTTCGCTTGCTTGTACCATCGGCTTGCATCAACAAGATATTTTCGCCTTCTGATACCTTACCACGAGCCACACGACCTACCGCAATACGGCCAAGAAAAGACGAATAATCAAGGGATGTAATTTGCATTTGCAAGGGCCCTTCAGACACTTTAGGCGCCGGTACATATTGAATGATACCATCCAATAACGGTGTGATATCTTCACATTGAGAGTTTTCAAAATTGAACCAACCGTTTTTACCCGAACCATAGAAGGTAGGGAAATTCAATTGCTCTTCGGTTGCATCCAAATTAAAAAATAATTCAAATACGGCATCATGTACTTCATCAGGACGGCAGTTGGCCTTATCCACCTTATTGATAACAACAATAGGTTTCAGGTTCAATGCCAATGCTTTTTGTAATACGAATCGTGTCTGAGGCATAGGTCCTTCAAACGCATCCACCAATAGAATAACGCCATCGGCCATTTTCAATACTCGTTCCACTTCACCTCCGAAATCACTGTGACCGGGCGTATCAATGACATTGATCTTCACATCCTTGTACACAACAGAG
>CAIRSV010000328.1 GCA_903881265.1 uncultured Bacteroidota bacterium | reverse complement strand
GTTTTAACCTCATGGCTTGCACACAATGCAAGTACAGAGCGCGTTTCCTTAGCAGCAGCAATACTCCTGGAAAGATTACCTGTTGAGTTTGCAGTAGTTTTAGCACGCGACATGCTAAGAGGAAGGCCAGCGTTTGCTCGCGATCCTTCATATCGAGATTTTATGAAGAAAAATGCAGCCCTCATTACGCAGTGACAGTCACGATAGGTTGCTAAAGGCCCGTATAGGTCTTGCAATACGCCAGCCATTTTTGGCTAGTGCATTGATGCGGCTTCCGTTTTATGCGATCAATAGTGTGTCGTGGTGCCCTACTATGGCGACTGATGGATATCGCATTTACTTCAACCCCGAGTGGGTTTCGCATTTGAAAGATATCGAAATTCGTGGTGTTCTTGCCCACGAACTTATGCATGTTATTTTCTCTCACTCTTCACGTAAAGCCTCTAGAGATGCTGAAAAATGGAATAAAGCATGCGATTACGCAATTAATCTTTTTTTATTAGAACAAGGTTTTCGCTTGCCTGCTGGCGGTTTGGTAAATGGTTCATACGTTGGTTTACCTGCTGAAAAAATTTACGACCTAATACAGTCTGAGAAAAACGATACTAAAAAAATGCGTGGTCCTACTTCTGTCGATAACACGGAAGATGGTCCTGGAACATTAGCAGATGCAGGATCAGATTTACTTGATCCTTCAGACCCTAGGCTTTCTGGTACAAAAGACGCATCGGATCCCGATAAAGAACAGTTAGTTGATCTAATTGAAGATCTGCGAATTGACGCGACAACTAAGCTTCAAGGAAATTCTTCAGTTTGGTTTAAGTCAGAGTGCGATTCAGCCAATAGTGCGAAAATTGATTGGCGAGCACTACTGCGGTCATGGCTTCACGATCGAATACGAAATGACTGGAGTCTTTGGCCTCCTTCAAAAAAGCATATCCATAGAGGTTTGATACTTCCTTCCGTTGGTGTTGAGGCTCCTGGGCATCTTGTTTTTGCTGTTGATACGTCAGGTTCAATGTCAGATTCTGAGCTTGCTTCAATATACTCAGAAGTTAGAAATTTTCGTGAAACTTTTCCGTGTCGACTAACGATACTGCAAGCTGATACCAACATCAAAAGTATTGTCGAATATGGGGAGATGGATGGCACCGAAATACCAGATCGTGTAGTTGTTCATGGCCGTGGTGGAACTGACTTTCGTCCTGTTTTTGATTGGATGAATAATCAGTATTCTGGTCAAGGATCTGCATTGCTATTTGCCACTGACGGATACGGAACTTTTCCAAATCACCCACCACCGTATCCTGTGATTTGGCTCAAAACACCTGTTGCAATTGAAGAATCGAAGTTTCCATTTGGGAGTGTGGTTCCTCTCAATTGATTAAATTATTAATTTCTACTCACAAATTCAGTTTAAGGAAAACACTATGCTGGATATAGAGTTTTATGATGATTCTTGGGACTCAAATTATTATTTTGCATGCATCGAAAAATACTACATTTTTGCTGCTGACAGAAATTCGCAATCTCCAAAATGGGAATTTATTGATCCTAGGGGAATTCGGTGGGATGCCGTACATCAGCGAATTTATAGAAATGGACGTGCTGACAAAATATCGAAAGCAGAATTGCCAGCAAACTTTCCACCGCCGCCTGATTCCATTCCACCCGAAGCGATCAATTTGCCACCACTGCCAAAAGAAGCGCAACTCTTATCTGAAACCTACCCTGCTGTCACAAAGTATTTAGGCACTCTCGAAAATAAGTCAGTCGAGATCTATGTAGTTCTGATTGAGGATTTGTACGAGTCCGAACTTGGCGATGGAAAATTCCATTACCTAGATCGCATATTTATGGATCAAGCGCCTGCAGAGGAATATTGCACTAAAAGCCAAACTGATACCGATGCATACCACCTAAGAAAGTGCAGAGTAAAACTAGATGGTGAGGTTATTTTGTGTCAACTTTCGAAGCAGCCATTTGATCATCTGAGTGGATGGGAAGTTTTAAAACTGATGAACGATAAGTTGAATTAATTGCCAACATAAATTGATCCTTGATTTTGGCAAGCTCAGAGAATGAGCAAATTTTTTTAAAATTAACTGTCAAAAATCACAGTTACCCTAGCTCATTATTTGAGCTTTTGAGCTTGCATATTCATATCTCTCTTCTTCAAAT
>CAIRSV010000327.1 GCA_903881265.1 uncultured Bacteroidota bacterium | reverse complement strand
TAGTTCATCTGCTGTCACTCGTGCTACCTTCAAGGTAATGGACATGACTGGTAAAACTGTCAAAGTGATCCAATCTGACTTAACAGAAGGCTTAAACAAAATCACAGTGAATGTTGGTGAATTATCAAACGGCATGTATATGTTGAAAGTAGTTGACGGTAAAGCGTTGAACTATGCACAAACATTCAATAAGCAATAAGAATAATATTTTACTACTCGAAGGGCTGTCTGAAAAGATAGCCCTTTATTTATGCGCAGTACCTTTGAACAAAACTGATTGGAGCAATTTTTTGTAAACAATTTAGGTGGTTCTCAGATATAGTGTAATACTATGATAAAATATGAGGCACAAAGTTTTGGTGGAATCCATAGTTCACTCCAGTATAACGTATTGTGCACGATTGATTTTTAACGAATGGATTCTCGTCAATATAATAGGTGCAGGATTTAATTATTTATGCCGTGATACAATGAATCATGAAGAATAGCACTTATCCTCAATGGTTACAATGTTACAAATTGATATAATGCATCAGCATATCATAATTCTGTTGTACATCCTCTTTTGTAAAGTCAGTGGAGTACATGGCTGATATTGTGTAATTAAACCGCTCGAACGTCGATACGAGGGCTTGAATGTCAGTTGAATTGACCTTGATAGTTACCCAAATCATACCCAACTCATCAATGTTTTTTACAGCAAGACTCAAGATACTGATGGAGTTGGTTTCGCAAATTCTAGCTATCTCAGATAAGCTATAATTTCGTTGCTCCATTTCAAATAGCAGGATACTGCCGTTGCTTTTGATAGCATTGTTATCTGTGAGGAAGTTGAATAAGCCTTCAATCGTGATCACACCTGAGAAATGATGTTGCTTATCAACAACAGGAAGCACTGATAAATTAAATTCTTTGGCAATTCGAACTGCTTCATATGGATGCGAACCCTCAAACACAGCAGGACGGAAGGTAAGGAATTCAGCGATTGATAAAGGTGCTTCGGGTGTATTCCAATCAAGTATATCGTCTTCAGAAATAAGTGCTAGATAATTATCACGTTCAATAAGCGGCAAATGAAAAACACGGTATTCATTCATGAGGCGTAAAGCCTTATCGCCGCTATCTTCTAATGAGAGCACTGGAAATTCTGATGATATTAAACTCTTGCAATCCATGAATAGTTGACTAACGCAAATATCATCTACTAAGTTGATACAACAAGCATTAATTAGCGTTTTTACTCAAAAAGTCGGCAAGCAATGTATTGAACTCTCCTGGAACTTCCATCATCGGTGCGTGACCACATTTGTCTATCCAGTGCAATTCAGACGTCGGCAAAAGTTTCTTAAATTCTTCAGCAACCATAGGAGGTGTAATGGTATCATTTTTGCCCCAAATAAGACAAACGGGCTGGGTGATATTTTGTAATTCATCTCCAAGATGGTGACGTATGGCAGACTTTGCGAGATAGATGATTTTAATAGCTTTCAAGCGATTATTTACGATGTTATAGACTTCATCCACCAATTCGTCGGTGGCAGATGTAGGAGCATAAAAGGTCAGTTCTACTTTTTTACGGATATAATCTTTATCCCCTCGCTTAGGATAGGTTTCACCCATACCATTTTCAAACAAGCCTGAGCTACCAGTTAGCGTGATGGTCTTCACTTTTTCGCCATGTTTGAGCGCGTATACGAGCGCAATATGGCCGCCTAAGGAATTGCCCATTAGGTGCACATTGTTTAATTGTTTCGCTTCAATAAATTTTGCCACATGCTTGGCTAAGCCTGCCACGGAAGTGTCTAAATTTGTGAGATCGTATAACGGTAATATGGGTATGTATACTGTAAATTTTTCCTTGAAGCAATCGATAAGGTCCTTGAAATTACTCAATGCTCCAAACAAGCCATGAAGAAGTACCAAAGGCTGGCCTGAACCTTCTTCAACATACTTGAATTTGCCAGATTGTTTTATTTCGTATTCCATAGTTTTAAGCTTGTCGCAAGATACTTTCAAAAAATGAAAAAAAATAGCTTTGCGTTCCATTTGTTATTATTAAACCATTACGCAAAGAGGCGTTTCTAGTGAAGTTGATGCTATTTTATCGTGATACTGTCTTGCACCACTTCGATTTTAACTTGGCAGATTCCTTGCTCATAAAAGCCCAATATTTTTGCTGCTGAGGAAGACACATCAATAAGGCGTTTGTTTCGAGCATGCATATGATCGTTGATAAGGACAACAACAGATTTATTATTTTTTACATTAATCACCTTCACCTTGGTCCCAATTTTTAAGCGGTTACTCGCTGCAGTTAATTTCTCATTGTTGAACACTTGCCCATTGGATGTTTTTCTGCCATTGAACTTAGGATGATAATAGCTGGCAATGCCAGTCCAGGCT
>CAIRSV010000326.1 GCA_903881265.1 uncultured Bacteroidota bacterium | reverse complement strand
GCTTTCGTAGGAATACAGCCCCAGTTGAGGCATACACCACCCAGACTTTCCTTTTCAATAACCGCGGTTTTAAATCCTAATTGAGAAGCGCGTATAGCGGCTACATATCCACCAGGGCCTGCACCAATGACAATGACATCGTAATTCATATCGTATTTTTTTATTGTAAAATGTTGAGCGGCAAAAGTATGCAAAATGATGTAAAAAGTAAAATATGCTATTCGTTCACAGGATTACTATACAACGCACGTAATTTTCGTTCGTAACGAAGCGCTCCTTCAAACACAAATTTCTTCTCCCCGAATAAAGCCCCTCGTCGACGTAAAGCAATATCCGTGAAACACAGTTTGCCCCGCAAGGGCTTAAAATCGGCATCATACATATTAATGCCGTAATTTCTGCTCGCCGCATCATCCTCATCACCTTGAAAGTGGTCAATCTTGCGACTGGCTGCATTGCTATCAATGGGCAACTGCGCAGAGGGTGCAGCATAACTAACTTCTGCAAAATAGATAGATTGCAATTGGGTTGGATCGAGCGGTTGCGGCATTGATTGACTGGTATAAAATTGAATGGCAGCAAACTGTTTAGTGGTTGCTTTATCATAGTTATCGTCGTAAAAAAAGTACACAGGACAATACGTGAAATGCGCAGCAAAATCCTTCATAATTGATTCATTCGTCTCTTTATCAGCAGCCATCACCATAGGAATATCACGTTCCATCCCTCTTCGCCTCAACCCTTCTATTTTATTGGTCGACAAGTGTAGCATAAATAAAATAACCGATGGTGGTTGATACCTACTTTTGTTGATTGAAGTCGACACGCTATCAGTTGCCTGTGCGGATGAAAAAAGAGCGAATCCGATAAAGAAGAAGGTAATTGCCGTGCATCTGAACATGATCTGTTATTTTAGATTAAAGGTACATTGTGATTTTATAAATAAAAGAGTTTAGGTGATCAAATGGGAATTCATCACAAGAGAGAATCGAATGACATTATTCCGAAAATCTGATTAAATTTGCCCACCACAAAATAAACGAAGTAACAATGGGAAGAATATTCGAAGTACGTAAAGGAGCCATGTTTGCACGATGGGACAAAATGGCAAAAGATTTCACCCGTATCGGAAAAGAAATCGCGATTGCAGTGAAAGCATCGGGTCCGGACGTGGATAATAATCCGGCGTTGCGAAGATGCTACCTCAATGCGAAGGCCTGCAACATGCCGAAAGACCGTGTTGAAGCCGCCATCAAACGCGCCATGGGCAAAGACACAACCAATTACGAGGAAGTCCTTTACGAAGGTTTCGGACCACATGGTGTAGCCGTATTAGTTGAAACTGCCACCGACAATACAACACGAACAGTTGCCAATGTGCGCGCTGCCTTTAATAAAGGAAATGGCGGTATGGGTAATAGCGGTTCGGTAGCCTTTTTGTTTAATCGTATGGGCGAATTCAAATTGAAAAATGAAAATATCGACCTTGACGAACTTGAATTAGAAAGTATCGACCACGGCATGGAAGAAATAGGTGAAGATGCAGAAGGCAATATCATTGTACGAACCAACTACAACGACTTCGGGAAAATGAATGAGTTTTTGGAAGCCAAAAATATCACACCAATTTCAGCCGAACTGACGCGCATCCCTTTAAACACTGTGGAACTCAATGATGAACAATCAGAAGAGGTGCTTAAATTAGTGGATCGAATCGAACAAGATGAAGACGTACAGAAAGTCTATCACAATCTTAAATAAGATAGACCCAACTTCGCCTTGCAAACAATACCCTAGCGTACCGCACTTCAGCTATCGTATCGGGGGCTTCAGTTTTTTTTCTTTCTGTCAAAAGAAACTACATTTATACTTTAATCTACTTCTATACTATGCAACATCGTTTTTCGTTATCGATCATCCTCGTCGTATTTCTGTCTGCTGCTTTTTATTTTTTACCCGGAGCGATAGGCCTTACTGAACAGGATGCAGAGAACCCTCTTGAAGAAAATGCCGAACGTGTGGCATTAGAAACGAAGATGTTGGCAGACCCCTTGACAGGTGAAATTCCTGCTGGGATAGCATACCAAAATATCGAATTCTTACACGCATTACAGGCTAGCTTCCCAACCAAAAAAGGTCGCGGTGCTATCTGGAACAACCGTGGCCCTTGGAATGTAGGTGGCCGCACAAGAGCCATCGCGATTGATGTCAACGACGAAAAACATATCTTGGCCGGTGGCGTTTCAGGTGGTATATGGCAAAGTACAGATGGCGGCGTTTCATGGAAACGCGTGAGTGATGTGAACGGTCACCCCGGCGTTGTGAGTATTACGCAAGACCCTAGACCAGGCAAGACCAATCTTTGGTATGCGTTATCAGGAGAAATTTACGGCACCTCAGCGAGTGGTGGCGGTTCATTCTATCTTGGCGACGGTGCATTCAAATCGCTCGATAACGGTTCAACATGGACACCCATTACATCAACCGCGTCGGGCACTCCAAGTACATTCTCTACAAGTTTTCAAGGTGGATGGCGCATTGCGGCTTCGCCAGTTGATTCGATTGCAGCCTGTTTGTATATGGCTACATACGGCACTATTTATCGTAGCAAAGACACCGGAAAAACATGGAAAGCCGTAGTAGGTAGCGGCAACGATTCGTATTTTACAGATGTCCGTGTGTCTTCGAAAGGATTGGTGTATGCGTCCTTGAGCACTGACGGAACAAACACAAGAGGATTCTTTCGATCAGCTGACGGACTCAAATTCACCGACATTACCCCTTCCTTTTTAAAATCGGCCGATAGAACCGTCATTGAAATCAATCCATCCAACGAAAATGAAGTGTACTTTCTGAGTGAGCTTCCAACCGATTCAAGTGGCGGCGTTGTAACAGCTAATTATGAAGGAAGCAAAGAATATGTGTCGCTCTATAAGTATACCTATATCAGCGGCGATGGCACAGGAGCTGGTGGTCAATGGACCAACTTATCACCTAATCTTCCAGTAAATTCAACCAATCCATTTGACCGATTCAATTGTCAAGGAGGCTATGATTTATTTGTCAAAATGCAACCGGGTACATCAACCTTAATTATTGGAGGCACCAATGTGTACCGATCAACAGATGCCTTCACCACACCTGATCATATCAAACAAATCGGAGGCTATGGTATTGGTACGACAGTCCCCTTCTTCACGGTGTATCTCAATCATCATCCCGACCAACACGATCTTATCTTCTTGAAAAGCGATCCAAAGAAAGCGTATTCTGTGAGTGATGGCGGTGTGAAATTTACCGACAATATCAATGCGCCAACAGTTGAATGGCAAGACAGAAGTATGGGCTATGTGACATCACAACTTTATAGTATAGCCATTGATGAAAACAGCGCGTATGACCAATGGATGGTCGGTGGTTTTCAGGACAATGGAAATTATGTCTCCAATACC
Organism: uncultured Bacteroidota bacterium; assembly: GCA_903881265.1. GTDB lineage: Bacteria > Bacteroidota > Bacteroidia > Chitinophagales > Chitinophagaceae > OLB11. The sequence goes on along the minus strand of CAIRSV010000326.1, from coordinate 3,400 downwards.
AGTGATTCAAAACATTCGTGGGTGATGCCTGTTAATGGCGATGGAGCATACAATTATATCGCGCCTAATAAGGAGTATTTCGTGATGAGTATACAACAAGGGCGTATGGTAAAAGTTGAACTTGACAAACACGGTCACTTACTTGCACGACGCCGTATTGATCCCTTTGGTTTTGAAAAGGCTGACTATGCATTCATCAACCCGTTCATTGTTGACCCCAATAATAATAATTTTCTGTACATGCCAATCGGCAAACGAATTGCACGGTTGAACAATCTAAATTCGTTGGCGGTGAATAATGACTATTCGCAATTAAAAACAGGCTGGACCATCCTGTCTGATACCATCACCACGCCGAACTTTGGAACCGCTAATACCACTGTTGCAGAAATTACTTCATTGGCTGTTTCAAGCAATGAACCGAATATACTCTACTTCGGCACAAGCAATAAAGAGATGTACCGCATCGACCAAGCCAATACGGGCGATCCGAAATACATCAAATTAGACACTATTACGAAACGTCTGCTGGGCGGTGGTTTTGTGAGTAGTATTGCAGTAGACCCGGATAGTGCAAAAAATGTATTGATCTGTTTTTCTAATTATAAAATTAACAGCCTCTTCTTCAGTAATGATTATGGGATGAATTGGTATTTTGTGGGTGGCAATCTTGAAAGCTCAACTGCGAACCCAACTGGCGCCGACCCGTCGATTCGCTGTGTGAAAATTCTAGTTGGTGCTAATGGCAAGCGAACCTATTTTGCAGGAACAAGTATAGGCTTGTTTTCAACAGACACCTTAATTCTTGCAGCGAGTGCTTCTAGCGCCATCAACAAAACGGTATGGAAACAAGAAAGCGCTGACAAAATTGGGGCCGCTATTGTAACGGATATCAAGGTTAGACCAAGTGATGGTTATGTCGCTGTGGCCACGCACGGCAGCGGCACATTTGAAAGTTACTATACAGGCAAGATACCACCGGTAGCCGCCAATACATCGTCTGAATTAACAGCCTATCCGAATCCAGCCTCTGATAAAATTTATTTTTCGTTTGACGCTACAAATACCAACTTGTACAATACCGAAGTCTATGATATTAGCGGTCGCCGTATTACAGCATTAAGTAATGGCATCAATTATAATAATGTCTTCACACAAGTGCTCGATGTATCAAGATATCCAAACGGGCATTATTTTATAAGTTATTATACATCTGATAATAGAAAACAAGTCAAGCATTTTATTGTCCGACATTAATCATACATCAACTATGTCACTATTGACGCACAAACTTTTTTCGATTCTTTTAATTTTCGGATTCATACTAAGCATTCAAAGTTGCGATGAACCAACTTATATACCCAAGCCTAGAGGTTATTTCAAGATCAATTTCCCTGAGAAAAAATACACCTTATTTCATCAGACTGGATATCCCTATCAATTTGAAATACCGACGTATGCCATTATAGAAAAGGACAGCATGTTTTTTGACCAGAAGACCGAAAACCCTTGGTGGATCAATGTTACCATGGAATCATTGAATGCTAAAATTTATATCAGCTACAAAGAAATCAACGGACAAAATACCTTGGCGAATTTATTGAACGATTCGTATAATATGTCGCATTATCACTCAAAGAAAGCGAACTATATCAACGAAAAAAATGTGTTTCATACCTCCAATAATGTACACGGACTTTATTATGACGTAGGTGGCAATGCCGCTTCGGCTCTTCAGTTTTATGCGACAGATTCTGTTAGACATTTTATTCGCGGAGCCCTTTATTTTAATTCAACACCCAATGTCGATTCATTGAAACCATTGAATGATTTCATGCGCAAGGATGTTGAACATTTAATCAACACACTAAAATGGACAAGATGATAATCATAGATGATATTTTGATAAGTGATGAAATACTGGATGAAGAATTTGTCTGCAATCTTGAAAAATGCAAAGGTGGTTGCTGTGTCGATGGCGATGCCGGAGCGCCGCTCAATAAGGATGAACTAAAGAAAGTCAAAGAGGTATACAAACTCATCAAAGATGAATTAACGCCTGAAGCGCAAGCTGAAATCAACCGTGTAGGCACACATACCACCGATGAAGATTTTGGGTATGTAACACCGGCTGTCAATGGCGGCATCTGCGTGTATGGGTATACCGATGGCGCGGGTATTGTCAAGTGCCTCATTGAGAAGGCCTATCTCGAGGGGAAGACTGATTTTAAGAAACCTATTTCGTGTCACCTCTACCCTATCCGCGAAACAAAAAATGCCAAGTACATGGCCCTTAATTATCAGCCTAGACAATTGATGTGCGCACCTGCGTGCACCCTTGGGAGAAAACTGGGTGTCAAAGTATACGAATTCTTGAAAGAACCCCTCATCCGAAAATATGGCGAAGCATTTTACGGCGCCATTGAAAAAGTTGCTGAGATGAAACACAAAGGCGACAAATAATGGCTATGCTGATCGGTAATAAAAGAACTATTTCATAGGAAACAGCCGCTATTATTGATCCCAAATATCATTTTGCCCTATGTCTTTTGCCTGTTTTAGATTAAATTGCTCCATGTTGGCATATTTTCACTATTTTCGCGTCCTTAAAAAATTATAAAACATGAAGTTATCATCATACGTTTACGATTTACCCTTAAACTTGATTGCGCAATATCCAGCCAAGAACAGAGATGAAAGTAAATTGATGGTGGTGCATAAAGACACAGGTAAAATTGAACACAAACTCTTCAAAGACGTCAAAGACTATTTTGATGACAAGGATGTGATGATAGCCAATAATACCAAGGTTTTTAACGCTCGTTTGTATGGTCGTAAAGAAAAGACCGGCGCTAAAATTGAAGTGTTTTTATTACGAGAATTAAACAAACAAAACCGCTTGTGGGATGTCATCGTTGAACCGGCTCGTAAGATTCGCGTTGGTAATAAGCTTTATTTTGGTGCAGATAACTCATTAGTGGCCGAGGTCGTGGATAATACCACCTCACGGGGTCGTACCATTCGTTTCTTATTTGAAGGATCAAATGATGAACTAAAAACCATCCTAGACAATATGGGTGAAACCCCATTGCCTAAATACATCAAGCGTAAACCTGAAGAATCAGACAAAGATCGTTATCAGACAGTCTATGCAAAAAACGAAGGTGCGGTAGCAGCGCCGACAGCAGGCTTGCATTTTAGTAAGGAATTAATTAAGCGACTTGAAATCAAAGGCGTACGTTTTGCTGAGGTCACCTTACACACAGGACTTGGAACGTTCAGACCTATTGAAGTGGAAGACCTAACGAAGCACAAGATGGATGCCGAGTATTACGCCGTTGATGAGTATGCGTGTAAGACTGTCAATAAAGCAAAAGAAGAAGGCCGTCGTATTTGCGCG
>CAIRSV010000325.1 GCA_903881265.1 uncultured Bacteroidota bacterium | reverse complement strand
ATCGTAAAAAAAGAAATCACCAATCGCTTTGATTTTAAAGGTGTTCACGTTTCTATTGAACTCAATAAAAAAGACTTTAAAATTAATTTAGAGTCAGACAGCGATATGAAAATGGAGCAAATTTGCGATGTTTTATTGAGTCGTTCAATGCGTCAAGGCCTCGATGGAAACGCCTTTGATTTAAGCAAAGAGCCCTACCCTTCAGGAAAAATTGTAAAGAAAGAAGTCATCGTAAAAAATGGCATTGCGCAAGATGATGCCAAGAAAATAGTGAAACTAATCAAAGACAGCGGCTTGAAAGTGCAGGTTGCTATCATGGATGATATCATACGCGTAACAGGCAAAAAAATCGATGATTTGCAGGAAGTAATACAATTTTGCCGCACTGCAGACATCAAAATTCCGTTGCAATACGTGAATATGAAGAGTTAATATAGATTTTTCTCCTCATTTTTGCTGATAATTAAAATCTTTCCCTACATTTGCGCTTCTTAAAAATCCGCATGGTTAGCAATCATGCACTAAAAATAACAGAATATGAAACAAGGCATTCATCCAGAATCATTCCGATTTGTCATCTTTAAGGACATGAGTAATGAAAACGCGTTCTTATCGCGTTCAACGGCAAAATCAAGCGAAACCATGATGTGGGAAGACGGAAACGAGTATCCAGTCATCAAATTGGAGGTTTCCAATACATCACATCCATTCTATACAGGTAAAAATGTATTGTTGGATACAGCAGGTCGTATCGACAAGTTCAACAAGCGTTACGCCAAAAAAAGAGAAATCTAATTTCCAATATCGTTATGAAAGGGGCCTTATGGCTCCTTTTTTTTGTGCCTTTTTGCTAACCGCATTGCAACATCAATCATCCGTTTGACGGCGGGTATACGAAGCTGCATTAAAAGAAAGGATGAATTTATTTACGCATTATTGCTATTGCGTCTCATCCTCTTCTCATTTCGTGGGATACACAATGGCGTAAGTTCAAAGGTGCCGCTTACATCACGCACAACCCAAGATGCCATATGCAATCCAAACAACGCAGGGATATACGAAATGGTGCCATAAAATGACGTCTTGAAATTTGAACCGTCTGTCAGCTTGATGGATTCGCTATTCGGTTGTTCTTCTGAAAACACTGTCATCACACCTGAATAAATTTCTTCTTTACGAAGCCTTTTGCGGATATAATACGCAAATGGGCACATGTGCGTTCGAGAAATATCAGCATATTTCAACTTCATTGAATCGATTTTGCCTCCCGCACCCATGCTACTGATGATTTTACATCCTTTATTTTTGGCAGCTTTAATCAAGTATACTTTTGGCGTGATAGAATCAATGCAATCCATCACATAATCGTAGTCGTATTGATTCACCAAATCTGTTGTTTCATCTGGATTGAGAAATTGATTAATCGCTACTAGTTCTAAATTCGGATTGATATCGAGCAAGCGCGCTTTCATATATTCGGCTTTACTTTCACCCACAGAACTTGTCAGTGCAGGAAGTTGCCTGTTGATGTTTGTGATATCCACAATATCGCCATCAACAATGGTCAATTTGCCAATACCAGCCCGAACGAGAAATTCGGCAGCGAAACTACCTACTCCGCCCAATCCGACAAGCAGTACATTGGTATTGTTTAATTTTTCTAACGGTTCTTTTTTGACCAGCAATTCGGTGCGTTCGAGCCATTTTGGAGTTGTAAACATAGTCGCAAATGTAAAGAAGAAAACCATTTTGTAAAGCATTCACCTGTGATTAATCCGTGTAAACTGTGTCTGTTTGATAGGTTACATATCACGAGATCTTTTTTTATTCTTTCATTTCCTAAAAATTCTGCTGTCATCCAGCGTTCGAGTACTATAAAACCAAGTATGATCCATCAATCTGATTGATATCAGTCTCATTCAACATCTTCTCTGAAATACATTGGCAAGGCTTTATTTATTAAATCCATTCCTAATATAGTATCAACCTGTTTGGTGAAATTTTTCCCAACCATTTTTTTCAAATAACACGATTATTTTTTGAACATGTAAATTATTGGCTATATTCGTTTCACTCAGCTATTGCATTTTAAAACGAAAACCTTTTTACTTGTTTCATCTCTTCTCACTTTATTTCCGTGCTTCAGGCTTACTTTTGAAAGAAACGAAATCGAGGGAGCGTATTCAGTTGAAAGGTGCTGTCACAACGCGACACTCTTTTATCATTACTAAAACATGCTTTTTAAAAAACTTACTATTCACATCAACGCAATGCTGTTACTATCTGGCTTGACAGCATTTACTGAAAAGACAAACAACCCTCAAATACATACATCATGAAGAACAAATACATTATCTTATTGGCTCCATTGTTGGCTTTTGTTGCTTATACAACGTTAACTTCCTCGAGTGGAGGTGTTACAGGTAAAAGTATAGTTGGGTGCGGCGGTGGTAGTTGCCACGGCACAGCAGCTGCAACAACCACTGTTATCAGCCTTACAGGATTGCCGGCAGGTGGGTATCAGAACAATACCGTATATTCTATTACGTTAACGATCAGTAACACGAGCATCACGCCTGGTGCACTTGGCTTACGAGATGGGTTTGACATGACAGCCACCGCAGGATCATTTACAGCCATCACTGGCACTGCATTAAACGGAGTTACTGAAATCAGACATTCTACTCCGAAAGCGGCTCCTACTGGTACCGCTTCTTGGACATTCAACTGGACTTCCCCGGCAAGCGGAAGCGCTACGGTCACATTTCGCGTAGCAGGAAATGCGACAAACGGTGATGGAAGTCCGAATAGTTTGGACAAATGGAATACATATACAACAACGCTTGTCGGCCCCCCATTAGCAGTTTCAGCGACTGCTTCAATGATTGCATGTAATGGTGGTACATCAACAATAACAGCTAGTGGAACAAATGGAACTAGTCCTTACCAATATGCATTAAACACTGGCACATTTCAAACAATAAATACCTTCGCTGGTAATATGGCAGGCACCTACACGGTCACAATAAAGGATGCAGTCAATGCAACTGCCACAACCACAGTAACAATCAGTCAACCGACTATATTGACCTTGAATTCACCAACTATCACTACTCCACTATGCAATGGTGGCACAGGTAGTTTAACTATACTCGCTACAGGCGGCACCGGAACTAAAACCTACACAATTAATCCATTAGGCCCACAATCCAATACCACAGGGAATTTTACTTCACTGACAAGTCAAACATATACAGTTACTGTGAGTGATGCAAACAGCTGCACGAAAACAAGCATTGTTGCAATGTCTCAACCATCGATGATCATTTTTTCAGCAGGAACTATCAATCCACCTCTTTGTAATGGTGGAACAGGAAGTGCTTCCAAACCGGCTAGTGGAGGAAGTGGCACCATCACCTACACAATCAATCCACTTGGACCACAAACAAATACCACCGGAAATTTTATAGGTCTGAGCGGGCAAATCTATACAGTTACAGCTACTGATGCGAATAGCTGCTCTAAAACAACAACGTTCGCAATCACTTCGCCAACTGCGATTGCATTTAATGCACCATCATTGACCAACCCAGTATGCAATGGCGGAACAGGTTCTGTGCAGATATTGGCCAACGGTGGTACTGGAACAAAATTCTATAGTATTGCACCATTAGGACCACAGACCAGTGTTACAGGTACCTTCAATACGCTGACTGCACAGAATTATACAATATCAGTTGTTGATGCAAATAGCTGTTCGTTGACAACACTGGTTACACTTACTCAACCCGCTCCAATCACAGTGACATCTGCTAATGTAAGTGGTTGTCAAGGAAGTGCAATCCCATTAGTCGGCAACCCTGCTGGAGGCATTTATAGTGTGCCGAATCCATATACAGGTCCGTCCACTTCATACACATATTCGTATACGAATGGAAATGGTTGCACTGGCACATCCTCTGCATCGTCTATTACAGTCACACCGGTTAATTCTTCTAATATTGTTATGCCTGGCGCTTCCTCTCTTTGCCAAACATTGACGCAAGTAAGCGGCACGAATTCATATGCAAATTCATCCTGCGAATTAATCGCGAGTATTGCATCAAACGGCCTGGGTGCTACCGATGCCTGTATTAGTTTCTTAACAGGCAGTCCTTCCTGGAATGGCGAACCATATGCGAACAGAGTGTATAGTATCACACCAACCAATCAACCAATTAGCCCGGCAACCATTTGCTTATATTATACCTCAGCTGATCTTGCAGCGGCAGGCATCACGATTAATACAGATATCAGCATTACAAAAGTTAGTGGCAATGGTGTTCTTGGCGGCGGTGGCGCAGTCACTGAAATTCCCAATAGTATTATGACTATCAATAATTTATTTGGAGGTGATAAAGAAGTCTGCTTTCCGGTTACAAGTTTCTCCTCGTTTTATCTTCATTCAAAAAATACAAACAACGCAGCGCTTCCTGTTCAACTCGTTGATTTCAAAGGAATACCAACAAACAATACTGATATCCTAAATTGGAAAACACTTAATGAATTCAATAATGCATATTTCAATGTTCAGTACAGTCAGGATGGCATCCACTTTGAGAATATCGGAATAGTAAACAGCAAAGCGAAAGACGGTAACAGCAGTATACCATTAAACTACACCTTCACAAATCAGAATCAGATAAACGGATTCTCTTTCTATCGGTTGGAACAGGTTGATATCGATGGTAAAATTTGGCATTCAGAAATCATTTCATTGACACGAACGCTGACAACAAATTCGATTCGAATTTACCCCAATCCTACATATGCTGATTTTTTCATTGAATCAGAGATACCCGTTAATATCAGCATCACAGATATAAACGGACAAACTGTCTTTGAAAAAAATCAATGCACAAACACAGCAGTTACGTTGAATCATACGGGCTTGTATATCATCAAGCTGACAGATAAGCAAGGTCAGCAAACTATCCGTAAAATCATTCTTCAATAAAAAGTAGCTTACTACGTTCGTGTTGATTGACACATCACATCCAAGGCATCAAACAAGGTCTTATTAGCATCGTGTTTGAATGATGTGAGCTTTGATGTAAACAAGGGCAAGTCGTATAAGAACGCCTTGATATGATCGCTGCTGAATTGATTGAAATGTCGACCGTAACCTAATTGCTGAACATAAGCCGCATTGACAAACTGTTCGAATTGATGTTGAATCGGCACGCAACACACTGGCTTGTGTAAAAATACGGCTTCACTTATAAATGAAAAACCACCATTGGCAATCACGGCTTTAGCTGAGGCGAAATAGTGAATAAATTCGTTTTCAGAAAATGATTTTAATACCACATTGCCATGTACTTCTTCGCGATTGAAACCATAGACAATAAACTGTTCATTAGGAAGTGACTGCAACGCTGGTATTAAGTCTTTTTGCGATGTCGAAGTTTGATAAACAACAATATGATTTTTGATACTGGGTTTCGCGTTTAATATTTCATCTCTGATAATTGGTGCAACGTAAGATGTGTTTGGTTTTTTAATAGGTGGATGAAAAAAGGAGGTGATGAAATAATGTGCCGCACCAGCTACTTTAGCCTTGACAATATTTTTCGAAAGAATATAATTGGCTTTCTCTGT
>CAIRSV010000324.1 GCA_903881265.1 uncultured Bacteroidota bacterium | reverse complement strand
TATGGAGGTCTTGGCGGGCATAGTAATTATGGTTGGTTCAATGGATTAATTAGAAAATTTGGTATTTGGAATTATTCTATGACGCAGAATGAAATCACACAACAGGTGAATGCTCATGCCAATAATAATGCATACGAATTTTATTTATTTAATGAAGGGCAAGGAGCCATTGTTCATGCTGGTGTAAATAGCCAGAATAATTTAAATATCATTAATAGCCCGTCTTGGATTGTATATTCACAATTATCCTACGCATGGAGCACGGGGAATATTTCGTCCTCACTTTCTGTCAATCCAACACATCCTACTACATATTACTGCACGGTCAGTAATGGAATTGGTGCTTGTACTGACAGTGTGCAAGTGAGTATCGATACCTTCACAGCGCATCTGTTTACGGCTGATACTTTATTGAATTGTTTACCTAACCAAGTATTACATGCGGGCAATGGATATGTGAATTATTTATGGACAAATGGTGATACGAGCGAACAGACTGCGATTACTCAAAGTGGTTTTTATACCTGTCGTGTATCCGATGGCTTGTGTTATTCGAGTGATACCACTTATATGAGTTATCCTGGCATTGACATAGTAAGCGCGAGTGCCGAGATTTGTGCCGGCGATGGTTTGACCTTGCAAGTACAAAGTCCGGGTTTAATGAACGTTTCAAATAAAGTAATCGCATCAGGTCAAACCTATTATTCAGATTCGGTGCGCACTGTTATTACGGGCAATAATTTGGCCGGTTCAACGCAAGTTCAAGTGCAGCAATCAACAGGTTTGCAACCTGGAGATGCTGTCTTGTTGGTTGTCATGCAAGACAATGCCGGCAATGGCTACAATAATATCGGACAGTATGAAATCCATAAAATTATATCTGTTACAAGCAATACAGTTGTACTTGATTCAGCGTTACAATACACGTATTCAGATCAGAATGGCATGCGTTGTCAATTGATTCGCATCCCTACTTTTGGAAACCTCACGGTTGAAGGTACAGTGACTTGTCATGCCTGGGATGGACAAACCGGTGGCGTATTATGCATCTCCTCACGTGATACCTTACGCATTATCAATGGCGGTGTGGTTGAAGCCAATGGAAAAGGATATCGAGGTGGTCAGGGTGTAAACTCTGGTGGCGGATATCAAGGTGAAAGTTTGTTTGGAAACGGTACCCGTTACTATACAGAAAATACCGGTGGTGGTGGCGGCGGTAACTCAGAACCTTCCCATGCGCAAGGCGGTGGCGGTGGCGGCTATGCTACAAATGGTTCCGTCGGTTCTCAATATAATTGGCACTGGTATTATTGGTGTTATTGGTATTGGTGCAATTGCAGCTATGGATGGTGTAATTATAATTATAGCGGTTTTGGCGGTAATACACTTTCGCTGCCTCAGAATAGACTCGTTCTTGGATCGGGTGGAGGAAGTGGTGGAGTAAATAACATTAATCCATACAATCCTTACGGAGGTTTTGGCGGTTCTGGTGGCGGAGGTATTATATTATTTGCGGATACTATCATTGGTAATGGCACTATCCAAAGCAAGGGACAGCATGGTGATAATGCGAATGATTATAGCAATAATGGCGGCGGAGGCGCTGGCAGCGGCGGTCAAATTACCACACAAGGTTTATCTTCTACTATCGGTTTGAATGTGAGTGGCGGTAATGGCGGTAGATTAGGTAACACTGCCTGTCAGGGAGGAAGCGGTTCGGCAGGTCGAACAAACACAGTCCAAAACATTTCTTTATTCTCAACCAATTTACAAGCAACCTGGTCCACAGGCTCAACCGATTTTTCACTTTGGGTCAATCCGTCGAATGATAGCACCTATACGTGCAGCTTAACAGATGGCATTAATACTTGCTACGATACTATCAATGTATTAGTGCATTCGGTGCCGGGTAATTTTATTGCAGCGGATAGCATAAGGGTTTGTGGCAATGCGCAATTGCTAGATGCCGGTGCTGGTTATGTATCTTATCTATGGAGCACAGGGGATACCACACAAACCATACAGGTCAATCAAACAGGGATGTATTCGTGCACGGTCAGTAACGCACATTGTTCAAGCACAGACAGTGTCTTTGTCAGTCTTGTGAGTATGGCAGTCCTTACAAATGATACTACGATTTGCACGGGCACCTCACTTCAACTCGAAGCAGCTAATAATAGTTCGTACCAAACTATTAGTTGGTCATCAGGTGGTAGTGCGCAAACAGAGTGGGTAACACCATCACAAAATACCCTCTATTATTGCACCGCATCCAATAGCTATCAATCCTGTACCGATAGTGTACTCGTGAATATATCGATGCCTGTTACTGCACTACAAGCAACGCCTTCAGCGGTGCTTTGTGTTGATGATAGTCTTCGACTAGAAGGTAGCGGCGCATTATCGTATGTGTGGAGCAATGGGGTGCAAGATGGTATCTCATTTGTGCCTACAGCCACTGCAACGTATACCGTCACAGGTAGTGATGTGTTTGGATGTAGCTCAACGCAAACAATTACTGTCGTGGTGAATCCGCGTCCTAATGTCGGCGTGGTGTCTGCAAATACCTTATTTTGCTATGGTGTCAGCACGGTGCTCAATGCATCAGGTGCACCTTCTTATACATGGTTGCCATCAACCGACTTGAACGCGAGCAACCTATCGTCTGTGACGGCAACGCCATTGCAATCAACGACGTATACTGTTACGGGTACCAATAGTTATGGTTGTACATCCACAGCCGCTATGATGCTTACTGTAAAGCCACAGCCAATAGTTACACCGATTGGCAATCAAAATTATTGCAATGGTCAATCAGTATCTGCGGTATTATTGTCGGGTTCACCAGTCAATGTATCGTTCGATATCAGTGGTGGTGCCTCAAAAGGAATGCCTAATCAAACCAATGTTTTTGGCTTGCCTGCTTTTACAGCGGGTCCAATTGGCAGTGCCTTGGTTACGATACTTCCGAAGGCCAATGGCTGTGTCGGTAATGCCTATACCTATACGATGAATGTAAGCAATTGTAATCCTGTCACCTTAAACGCTAAATTCTATCTGCAAGGGTATTATATCGGGGCAGGTCTGATGGAGCGTGTCTTATATAATCAAGGTGCTATTGGCAGTGCAAGCATTCCCAATTGTGATTATGTTGTGGTTGAACTACATTCGACGACGCCGCCGTATGGTGTTGTCAAAACTAGTTTGGCTACACTCAAAACAAATGGTACACTGCAATGCAGCTTTCAAGGTTCGGTGACGAATAATAGTTATTATATCGTCATTAATCACCGCAATACAATTCTTACGTGGAGCAGTCAGCCTGTATTGATGTCAGCGATTACTAATTATGATTTTAGTACGGCATCGAGTAAGGCATATGGCAATAATCAAGTATTGTTAGAGCCTGGCATTTGGGGCTTTTATTCAGCGGATATCAATCAAGATGAGAACATTGATTTACTAGATATGTCCCTGTTGGATATCGACAACATGAATTTTGAATAGGGCTATCTCGCTACCGACATCAATGGCGATGGCAATGTCGATTTATTGGATTACCCAATAACCGACTTGAATATCTCCAATTTTGTATACTCAGTTCATCCTTAAACATGGCCTTATGCCCATCTATTACCAATACACTCGCCGTGTTGCTATGGTTCAAACATGGCATCGTGCGGTCTATGTTGTTGGTAGTGTTAGGTATTATTATAACAAACAGTCTATCACCTTGTCAGTCAATAAAACTATTGTATCATGAACAGTAAAACCGCAACTACTATGCGTATTGTAAAAAATAGCGCTATGAAAAACACCATAGCTAATCAATCAAGCTGCGTATTGCCACGCACCACAAAAAAAATGAGTCTGCATCTATCGTATGCGAAGAAGGCTTTCCTCCTGTTCTTAATGACAGGGATGTCTTTCATTGGATTTTCGCAGACAGCCATTCTTTTTACTGTGACCAATTTTGTGCAGACTGCTCCGAATGTATTTCGGTACGATGTGATGATGACAAACACAGGTACAACGGCGATTTCAGTTAGAGGTTATTCGTGGGGGTTAAACACCGCCACCGGAATTGCCAATGGTGGTGTTATTTCTCAAACATTTATTAGTCGCGATCCGAGTATCGACGCTAGTGGTGGGCCTGTTGCAGGTGTTACATCCACTTCGATAACAACAGGGGTTTGTGCTGGTTCGTACCACCTGCGCTTTACAACAACGAATGCTTCAGGCAACGGAGCTCCTTTAGTCGCAGGTGTTCCTATACGTTTAGCGACTGTGCAAGTACAAACATCAGCGACATCGTTCCCTGTAAATTTTAATCCATTTACGCAATGTAGTACCTTTACTCCAATACAAGTGAATGCGTTAGCTGGCAAAACAGCTTGCGTAGCCACGTGTTTTATAACACCTCCAGGGGCTTCGTCTGCCATCAGTTCAACAACAGGGTTATCAGCTATAATGACACCTAATCCAGCTGGGGCATCACCATTCAAGTTAAACCCACCCGCAGTATGTGTGCCTGTTATCACGAATGTCACTGCATCGGCTTGTGATTCATATACGTGGGCGGCACCATCAGGTAATGGAAATACATATACAGCGACAGGGACGTATTATAAAACAACGCCACAAACGGCGAATCCTACTTGTTATGATACAACCTATCTTAATCTAACTATCAATAACAGTTCTACTTCATCAACATCGCAAACGGCATGTGATTCATATACTTGGCCTGCTAACAATTCGACCTATACAGAAAGTGGTATCTATACTGTTACAACATTGAATGCAGATGGATGTGTTAATACGGCAAGTTTATCCTTGACTGTCAATAATAATAGCGCATCAACAAGTGCGGATACTGCCTGTGATTCATACACTTGGTCTGCCAATGGGTTGACCTATACAGCGAGTGGTGCGTATACCTCCACATCATTGAATGCGGCAGGATGTGTCAACACAGAAACGTTGCAATTAACGCTCAATGCAGCTATATCGAATGCCGCAGTTACCGCCTGCGATTCATATGTTTGGGCTGCGGATGGACAAACATATACCACATCAGGCAACTACACATACACCAACCTAAATTCGTTCGGATGTGTTCAAACAAGCAACGTAGACTTAACTATTAATGCTAGCACGTCGTCCTCTCAAAATGCCACGGCCTGCGATTCGCTTACCTGGCCGACATCAGGGCTAACGTATACAAGCAGC
>CAIRSV010000323.1 GCA_903881265.1 uncultured Bacteroidota bacterium | reverse complement strand
CCTTCACGCAAAAATTCTGGTGAAAAAATCAGATTGTTACAGCCGAATTTCTCACGCGTTTTAATGGTGTAGCCGACTGGCACTGTAGATTTTATCACTATCACTGCTTTCGGATTAATCGCCATCGCGTCCCGTATTACCAACTCAATAGAACTTGTATTGAAGTAATGAGTTACAGGGTCGTAATCCGTGGGTGTGGCGATAATCACATAATCCGCACCCTCATAGGCCTCTTGCTTATTAATCGTAGCCCTAAGATTTAATGTTTTATTGGCTAGATAATCTTCAATTTCTGGATCATCAATAGGAGATTGCTTACGGTTGAGCATATCAACTCTCTCAGCAATGATATCTAAAGCCACCACCTCATTATGCTGAGCCAGTAAGACTGCATTTGAAAGACCCACGTACCCAGTACCAGCAATTGCTATTTTCATGAATCCAACATTCTGACTAAATATGACAATGGATATAAATAATGAAACTTTAGATTTAGTTGCATATGTTTACTCAGCACTCACATTAACTGAATAGCCATGCTTTTTTAACAGGGCATGCTGCTGAGCTTGTTGAAGATCGCTGGCTACCATCTCAGCACACATTTCTTGCGCAGTAATTTCAGGCACCCAGCCTAGTTTTTCTTTTGCTTTTGTGGGGTCACCTAACAAGGTTTCAACTTCGGTCGGCCGGAAGTATCTTGGATCAATGCGAACAATCACATCACCCACTTTTAGAGCTGGCGCTTTATCGCCAATGATTGAGATGATAATCGCAGTCTCATCAACACCTTGTCCTTCGAATTTTAATGTGAGGCCAAGCTCTGTTGCTGACCATTCAATAAACTGACGAACGCTGTATTGCACACCCGTTGCAATCACAAAGTCATCCGGCGTCTCTTGCTGCAACATCATCCACTGCATACGCACATAGTCTTTAGCATGTCCCCAGTCACGCAATGCATCCAAGTTACCCATATAGATGCACGATTCCAAACCCTGAGCAATATTGGCTAGACCACGTGTAATTTTCCGAGTCACGAATGTTTCGCCACGACGCGGGCTCTCGTGATTAAACAAGATGCCATTACACGCATATATACCATAAGCCTCACGGTAATTCACCGTAATCCAATAGGCATACATCTTGGCTGCCGCATATGGGCTGCGCGGGTAAAAAGGTGTGGTTTCTTTTTGTGGAATCTCTTGCACTAGACCATAAAGCTCTGAAGTAGAAGCCTGGTAAAAGCGCGTCTTTTTTTCTAATCCAAGAATACGGAGTGCTTCTAACAATCTTAGTGTTCCAACGGCATCGACATCTGCTGTGTACTCCGGACTCTCGAAGCTAACCGCCACGTGACTCTGGGCTCCTAAGTTATAGATCTCATCAGGTTGCGTTTCTTGTACAATACGAATCAAATTGCTGGTGTCACTTAGGTCGCCATAATGCAGTTTAAAGTGTGAATTCTCAATATGAGGGTCTTGATAAATATGATCGATACGCTGGGTATTTAGGGAGCTAGCACGGCGTTTAATGCCATGCACCAAATAGCCTTTTTCTAGCAAAAACTCTGCTAAGTAAGAACCATCCTGACCAGTAATACCAGTGATTAACGCAACTTTTTGTTTGGCCATTATGCTATTTCCTTAACGTTTCAATATTAGATAAATAATCTTGATAAGCCATACCAAGCCCTTCCTTAAAATTAATTTTTGCATGCCAACCTAAGTTATTAAGACGGCCAGTGTCCATCAGCTTCCTAGCTGGGCCATCAGGTTTAGTGACATCAAAACCAATACGCCCTTGATAACCCACCACATCAGAAATAGTCTGTGCTAATTGTTTAATTGTCACATCAGAACCTGAACCAACATTAATATGACTTATCATAGGATCAGTTTGTTGGTCGTAAATGCTTTTATCTAAACTCATCACATACACACTAGCAGCCGCCATGTCATCGACATACAAAAATTCACGCATCGGCGATCCTGAACCCCAAATGACCACCTCTGGAATATGATTGATTTTCGCTTCATGAAAGCGACGAATTAAGGCAGGAATCACATGGCTATTCTCGGAGTGATAGTAGTCCCCCGTCCCATATAAATTTGTGGGCATGACACTTCGGTAATCCACGCCATACTGGCGATTGTAACTCTCACAGAGTTTAATACCGGCAATCTTAGCCACAGCATAGGGCTGATTAGTGGATTCTAAAATACCAGTTAGAATTGCATCTTCACGCATGGGTTGCTTTACCGCCTTGGGATAAATACAACTTGAACCCAGAAATAATAGCTTCTGAACGCCAACCTTAAAGGCCTCATGAATAACGTTCGTCTGAACCATGAGGTTGTCGTAAATAAATTCCGCTGGATAAGTGTTATTAGCATGTATGCCACCGACTCTAGCAGCTGCCAAATAGACTTGATCTGGCTTTTCAGTGTTAAAAAAATCTTTCACCGCTTGCT
>CAIRSV010000322.1 GCA_903881265.1 uncultured Bacteroidota bacterium | reverse complement strand
CGTCAATTAAGGTTACGTGATATAGGCGGCATCATTATTGTCGATTTCATTGATATGAAAAATCCTGATAACCGACGCGATATCGTCAATATTGTTGAAGGATTGATGGCCGAAGACAGAGCAAAACATAGCGTGTTGCCATTAACTAAATTCGGATTATTGCAGATAACTCGTCAGCGCTTACGCCCTGAAATTAAGATTTCTACAGGTGAAACGTGTCCGGCTTGTCAGGGCACTGGTAAAGTCAGGTCGTCGCAATTATTACTCGATGATATCGAAAAGCATATCAAATACCTGAAGTCTAATTTGAATACGGCATTAGAACTTCATATTCACCCGATATTAAAATCGCATTTAACTAAAGGCCTTTTATTCAATTCGATTTTTTCGAAATGGAAGAAAAAATATGGCGTCTTTACAATCATCGAAGACCCAGGATTCGAATTTATCCAATACAAATTTTACGATCGAAACACAGGCGAGGAAATTAAATTTTAGATTGTTATGATCTTCTTGCTATTCGCAAAGCTGTCCGAATAAGTTAGTTTGTATCTTATCAAAGCAGCTTTCTCACGATTGATTAGAACGAATTCGTTGTACATTAGCTTGTGCAACTTGGTATGCGCACGTAGAACCTGCGAATGATATTCATTGTGTGTAGAATTGCCTCATTGTCAAATTGCCGAATTACCTATATTTGCAACCAATTTTAAAAAATGGATAAAAATACCTTAGCCGGATTCGGCTTGTTGATGTTGTTGTTGATTGGATATATATTCTATAATCAAAGCGCGGAGACGAAATATAAGCAAAAATTGACTGCCGACTCAATTGCCAACGCCAAGTTGCATCCGGTGTCTGAATTGAAACATGTGAATTCACCCAAGGATAGTGTGGTAGCGATTCTTGATAGCAACGCGGTTCAGTCAATTCCTGAAAAAGAAACTATCCTGCAAAATGCTGATTTGGCAATCACCTTTACAAATAAAGGGGGCTTTCCTACAAAAGCTGAACTTAAAAAATTCAAGACATTTGACGGAAAACCGCTGATACTTTTTAAGGGAGAAAAGAATTTCCTTGATTTTGGATTCAAAACAACATCAGGAAGTATGTTGCATACTAAAACAGTTTCTATGAATGAAACTGTGTCAACGGACAATACGTCCATCACTTATTCATCGCCTGATTTTTCTATAACGTATACCTTGCCAACTTCGGGTTATATGATGAAGATTTCGGCTATGCCAACGACCGCCGATAAATCACAATCGATTAGTTTGGATTGGAATTCAGAATGCTTTTTGACCGAGCGGGATATCGAAACTCAGCAGATGTATACACAAGTATGTTACAATCTAGAGAAGGAAGGATATGATTATTTTACCATAAAGGAAAAAGCAACCAAGGAATTTAAGGAGCCCATTAAATGGTTAAGCGCTAAACAGCATTACTTCAATACGACACTGATTCCTGAAGCAAAGCTTGTTTCATCCGCTAAAGTAAGCACGCAAATGGTACTTGATACGACAACGAAAACCTTGTCTAATTTTAGTTCGACGATGACATTAGTGCCTCAAAATAATTTAAATTTTGAATTCTATTTAGGTCCTAATAATTATACGCTTTTGAAAAGTTATAATAAGGATTTGCAAGAAATTATTCCGTTGAGCTATGGCATTTTTGGCTTTGTAAAATATATCAATATCTGGCTCATTATACCTGTTTTTAATTCGCTTGCAACGTTCTTCAGCAGTTATGGTGTTGTGATTTTGATTTTGACGTTTATTATTCGATTATTGATGTCGCCATTCACCTACAAGAGCTATGTGTCAAGTGCTAAAATGAAGGCATTAAAACCAGAGATGGACGAATTGCGTGAGCGATTGGGTGATGACAAGCAGGCCTTCGGTTTAGAGCAAATGAAACTTTATCGTCAGGCTGGTGTTAATCCATTAGGAGGTTGTCTGCCGGCATTGCTGCAGCTGCCAGTGTTCTTTGCCTTGTTGTCTTTTTTCCCTCATGCAATAGAATTAAGGCAGGAGCATTTTCTGTGGGCACACGATATGTCAACATATGATTCTATTTTGAACTTGCCGTTCGCCATTCCTTTTTATGGCAACCATGTTAGCTTGTTTACGATTCTGTTTGTCATCACTAGTTTGGTATTGGCATTATACAGTATGAATATGACGGTGCAGGATCAAAGTAATCCAATGATGAAATATCTTCCTTTTATTATGCCTGTGATGTTCTTGGGGATCTTCAATAAACTCCCAGCGTCACTGACATTCTATTATTTTGTTTCGAATGTTATTACGCTTGGTTTGCAATTTGTGATACAGAATTATATCATCAATCCCGATAAAATTCATGCGGCCATTCAAGCCAAGAAAAACGAAGCCCCCAAAGAGAATAAATTGATGGCTCGTATGGCTGAAATGCAGAAAGCACAGCAAGAAAAGATGAAGAAGAAATAGTTGCCCAACTATTCAGTAAATTGTGAAGGCATATCCGATGCGGATTTGACTAGCTGAAAGGGTGTTGAATTTTTATTGAGTGCTGCAGGAAGGCGTGCCTCTGGAGTAAATCGTTCGATACTTTTAAAACAATTTTAACTACATATTCAATGTTTCTGTTTTTACATTTGTGCTCGTAAAAAAAAGATATGGAAAATACATCAATCGATATTCGCGAACTGAACGAGCGAATTAATCAGAAGAGTGCTTTTATCGACCTGCTAAGTCTTGAATTAAATAAAGCAATCGTGGGTCAAAAGTACATGCTTGAGCGTCTGATGATAGGACTCTTAGCGCAAGGCCATGTATTACTTGAAGGTGTGCCCGGTCTTGCAAAAACACTCGCTATTAAATCATTGGCCACGGCCATCAATGGAAAATTTGCCCGTATTCAGTTTACACCTGATTTACTGCCTGCGGATATTGTCGGCACAATGATTTATAATCAGCAACAGAATCAGTTTCAGGTTCGTAAAGGGCCGATATTCGCCAACTTTATATTGGCCGATGAAATCAACCGTGCGCCAGCTAAAGTTCAAAGTGCCTTGTTAGAGGCCATGCAGGAACGTCAGATTACGATTGGTGAAAACACCTATGGTTTGGAAGAGCCTTTTCTTGTTCTTGCAACGCAAAATCCGATTGAACAAGAGGGTACTTACCCATTGCCGG
>CAIRSV010000321.1 GCA_903881265.1 uncultured Bacteroidota bacterium | reverse complement strand
TGCTTCTGCTTGTTATATTTCATCTATCAAAAAAAGAAAAAAGGAAGCGACAGTTTCGAACTTACGATGGATATTGAATCGCATCAAGATGATTTGCTTCGTATCCAAACAAGGTTGCCGTTTGCCTTGAAACCTATATTAGGGTTTGTCAAGGTCAGACTAGTTTACGACAAAACCCAAATGACAGATAAGTATATTGTGAACGATAGAATTAAGAAACAATTTATCTCATTCAATACAGGCCTCATCAGCAAGAACACCTTGTTGTTGCCCGACATTAAAGAATATTCCTTTTCACACGGCTTTATTTATTTTGAAGATATGCTTCATTTTTTTTCCTTTGCGGCAAGCTTCAAGACCCATCAAATTATCTGCAATCTGCCTCATTCGCTCATGATGGATACGCAAGCGCTTCCACCCAAGAAAACCGACGAAGAGAAAGTACGCATTGAGCAGCTTCGCAAGGTAGAAGGTGAATTATTGAGTTATAAAAAATTTGAAGATTCGGATGATGTGCGCCGCATCGTATGGAAGATATTTGCTAAGAATAAAGAACTTGTCGTGCGCGTTCCTGAAATTATGGATCCCTTTGCGTCACATATCTATCTATACGCAAGCTTTTTTAATACACTGCAATTTTCATTGTATCCCGACTATCAACAAGTGATGCTTAACCGCTTTAAAAATTGTGTGTGGACAATCTATGATGCCTTATCGCAACAAGAATTTGATGTGGCGTATCAACATGATCAAGACATCACAAACCCACATCAGGATATTGACAAAACTCGTTATACAATCGCATGTTCAGCATGGCATCAAACGAAAACCCTGTCTGATTATTTCAAACCCCAACATGGGTCGGCACTTTGCATTCATTCGTATACATCACCAGTCGAACTCGAGCAGCTCATCGCAGAAGCTGACCCAAAGACGACGATCTTCTTCGTTCAACTTAGCAGCGTGTTTAAAAGTAATTATATACTACATTGGCTCCTTCGTCTTTTCGTTCAACCTAAGACAGACCACCTTTCGACACTGCGCAATAAGTGGGCGATTCACCCATTGAAATTTCAAACCTTGAATAAGGAGAAGGTATTACTTTCCCTGTTGAAAAAAAGCGATTTAAATACGGAGATTATCTAATGAACATTGTTACACATATATCCATTACCCGCTTCCTCGCTCAGGTGATCTTTCTGTTGTTGCCAACATCGTTGGTGGCCTTCTTTATTTTATGGAATAGTCATCACTATTTTACATTATTACAAGATGCGTGGTTGACACAAACGATGTATTTCTCAGGAGGTATGCTCATTGCCTTTTTGTTGGCTCAATGTAGACTTAGATTTTTACCCCTATTTGCCGCCCTGCTCATGGCATTCTTCTCGATATACAAGCTGCTAGATAATTATGCTATTGGTGAATTTGACAGCTTCTTTATCTCCGTTCAATTTATGGTCTTTGCGTGGTTGTTTGCAGCCGGATGGCTTTGTGGCTGGGGATTGCAACGCTACTCGTTTTTTCCGGTAGTTCTCAGCGGCTTTCTACTGATACTATGTATTGTATTAATCGCCAAAACTGGCAACCTTACTTCGGCCGACAGACTCATCCAATATTTATCACCGGTGGTTTTGTATTCGATCTACATTGTGTATACGAGCGAATCGTTGCGAAATACGGAACACACATCAGGCAAATTTTGGTGGCGATTTAGCAAACGACTCATTGCATTTTGCACCCTACTCCTACTCGTCTTCGGCGGCATCCTGTACATCATGTATCCCGAAATTTCTGAACGTGTTGAGGAATATGGTGGTGGCGGCAAAGAGGGCGAGAATCAACTACTTAAAACCAAAAAAGATGGCACCGTCGAGAATAGAGAATCGATGGGCATGGAAGGACATAATCAACGAGACAAGAATCCTGAACCACTTTTTTGTGCGCATATCAACAACTTTTTACCGGGAGGCGAAATTCCGAATCCGTTATACCTGACCTCCTTTCACTTTACTAAATTTGATACGCTAACAGAAACATTTGAGCGAGACACCACGCTTTCGTTTAGTGATGAATTCAAGCCAAACCCATCAAGCATTCAATTATTTTCGACCTATTCAGATAGCAGCCGCATACGCAATGCATTCAGTTCGTCACATCGCAAAACAGTTGATGTAGAAATTTACAAAAAACGTTTATCCTCCTCGGCCTTTATTGCGCCAAGTACATCGTATTGGGTGCAGCCTATTACGATAGAAAAAGAATTTCAGCATGAATTCTCCTCTGCCTACCGAAGTAAAAGTTATGTCTCAGATTTAAACAGCGCGTACTTCATCTATAATTCCAATAACCCAGAAATTGTGCAATTTCAGCAACATCGATTTGATGAACTGCGCAAGGCAAAAGGATATACAAACGTCGATCCGACATTCATGTCGTATTATACATTCTTCCCATCAGCAAGAAAATACGAAAAAATAAAATCATTAGCCGACAGTTTATCGAATGGCAAGTCTAGCACAATTGATAAAGTATTACGTATCCGCGATTACTTCTTAGCTCGTAATGCACTCGGCGAAAAAATATTTTCATACACAGACAATCCTGGCGTACCCGGCTTACCCGGCGCATCAAAATTGATGTATTTTTTATTTGAAAGCAAGAAGGGTTACTGCGCCTATTACGCAGGTGCTACTGTATTTTTATTACGCGCTATGGGTATTCCTTCGCGTATCGTCACAGGCTTTTTAACGGTCGACAGAAGTGATAAAAATACAGGATGGTATTGGTTTTACGAAGATCAGTCGCACGGTTGGGTACAAGTCTATTTTCCCGAATATGGCTGGATTGATTTTGATACAACCGTTGGCAATGATGATGCGCAACAATCGCCTGCTCCCGATGGCACACCGCCTATGCAACCCCCGAATCCGGTGTTAGCAGTCGGTGGCGAAATCAGCATGATAGATACGGCAAAAAAAATAGCCGCCATCCATCTGCATACTATGATTTTTAAGGATGTCGAATATAATGACCTGCACACAGACATCCTACTTGATTTGAAGGTCGCTACTATTTGGAAAGACAGTCTACCCCAACGCATGGATCAACTCATCAACGGCGAAAAAATTATGGCGGTCTCCTATGCTGAAAAACTTGCTTTTTTTTCTGCCGAAAAATCAGCAAGCTTATTACTAAAGAAATTTCCAACGCTGATACCTATCGATGACGTGTATATCAAATCGATGGATGAAAATACAAAAAAAGAAAATCGAGTTAGTCAACGTCACGAGCGACCCTATACCTATTTTATCAAGCTGATTCTTTTCATTGTGTTAGGCATCTTACTCAGCTTATTCGCTCTACCAACGATTGTGTATCATTGGTATAAATATAAATGTAGGCAAACAACAAACACCACGAAACAAGCCTATTATATATACAGAGCTGCGACCTTCTTGTTGAACCAATTACAAATCGAACGACATCAACTGACGCCGTGGCAATTTGCCAAACAGGTGGTTGATCCGCAGTTTGGGACTCGCTTCGCCGAATTTATGCTTGTCTATCTCAACATAAAATATGCGAATCACCAACCGACAGAAAAAGAGCAACAATTGATGACAACCTTCTATCCGACCTTTGAAGCCACAATCAAATCGCAAATCAAGACAAGCATACGCATTGTACGTTTCTTACATTTGAATACTTTTATACGCTATTATCAATTACCCGAAATCACATCATAATTTATGGATCCTATACTAAATGAATCAAGCATGCAAGAAACATCTACCGAAAAGATAGAGCGACTTATCCAACACATGGAAGGCGTAATCAAAGGCAAACGCGAACAAATCAAGCATGTCATCACTTGCCTATTAGCCAAAGGACATATCTTACTGGAAGACAATCCGGGTACAGGCAAAACCGTTTTAGCAAGAACCCTCGCTGGCTCGATTGCGGGTGAACAAGCAGGCAGTGCAATCTTCAAACGAATCCAATTTACGCCCGATTTATTACCCATGGATCTGTTAGGAACACATGTATTCGATGATCATAAAAAAGAGTTTATCTTCAAACGCGGGCCCTTATTTTGTAATATCTTGCTCGCTGATGAAATCAATAGGGCCTCACCTAAAGTACAAAGTGCATTGCTTGAATGCATGGCTGAACATCAGATCACGATGGGCGAAATGACGTACAAACTTGAAAGGCTTTTCTTCACAATCGCCACACAAAATCCGATTGAGATGGAAGGCACCTACCCTCTTCCTGCCGCGCAACTAGATCGTTTTTTTATGAAAATTTATTTCGGCTATGTTGACGAAACTACTGAAATGGATATCTATAAAAACTACCAACATATCAGTAACAACCTCGAGCATATTCAACAGGTGCTCACACTCGAAGATATACTGCAATTGCAACAAGAAGCGGATGAGGTGTTTGTGCATGACGAAATCGTGCGGGCCGTTTCGAACCTTGTTCGCTCAACACGCAATCACGAAGGCATCACATTAGGTGCCTCCACACGAAGCGGCATCACCTTCTTGAAATGTCTTAAAGCACGCGCCTTGGTCAATGGACGAACATTCGTCATTGAAGATGATATCAATGATATTGCACTATCAGTGCTTGATCATCGTATGATGTATAAAAACAAAGAAGCTAAACAGCACGCACTAAAGCAACTCTTATCAACCGAAATGGATCGTTTAAGTAAGTTGAAATTATTTTAAGTTGTCGTAACGCCTAGTAGATATGAAAAATTCCTCAGCACTTGAAAAAATAAAATATTACTGCGCCTATCAGGAACGAAGTCATAGAGAAGTGCGAAGCAAATTGCTTGAACTCGAAATTTATGGCAACGAACTCGAAAATTATATCAGCGTGCTCATCGATGAAAATTATCTCAACGAGGAGCGCTATGCATGTGCGATTGCTAGAGGCAAGTTCTACTACAAGCAGTGGGGGCGACAGAAAATTTTGCAGGCATTAAAGCAACAAGGTATTTCGACCTATTGCATCAACAAAGCCATGAAGGAAATCAACGAAGACGATTATGTAAAAACAATACAGACCTTGGCAGTAAAAAAATTAGACACCCTGCGATTGGAACGTAATAAATTTACAAAAATGACAAAACTCAGAAATTATTTAGCCCAGAAGGGTTATGAATATGACTATATCAATGACATTTTACGATCAACCTTCTAACTTTACATCCTATGTCAACACTACGCTTCACCCTTATACAAAGCCATCTTCATTGGGAAGACAGCGTCGCCAATCGCACGATGTTTGAAGAAAAAATCAAGGGCATTACAGAGCCGATGGAAATTGTGGTATTACCCGAAATGTTCAATACAGGCTTTAGCATGCGTCCAAACGTATGCGCTGAAACAATGGACGGCGATACGGTAGCGTGGATGAAGCGTATCGCAGCCGAACATAAAATAATACTCACAGGTAGTTTAATGATTCGCGAAGAAGCACATTATTACAACCGCCTACTGTGGATGCAGCCTGATAGCAAGTTTGGCACCTACGACAAACGGCACCTCTTTTCATACGGAGGCGAGGATAAAGAATTTACACCCGGTGGCAAGCGCTTAATCGCGCAAGTGAACGGATGGAAAATATGTACGATGATTTGTTATGACCTGCGGTTTCCGGTGTGGAGTCGAATGGCAACAGAAAACGATTATGATGTACTGATGTATGTAGCGAATTGGCCCATAAAACGCATTGGAGCTTGGAAAGCACTCCTGCAAGCACGAGCAATTGAAAACCAATGTTATGTGATTGGACTTAATAGAATAGGCATCGATGGCAATGGCCTTCACTACCCCGCCGAGAGCTGCATCATAGGCCCTCTCGGCGATATCATGTATTCGAAACCTGAACTCGACGATATCGTTACAATACAACTCGACAAGCATGTATTAAACGATCTTCGCGCATCATTTCCATTTCAGAAAGACAAGGATGAATTTATCATCCTGTAAAAGTGGAAGCAGCTTTTCGCACGACCACATTTACAGTCTGTCTCATTAATTCGGCGTATGCTGAAAATACACATTATTAGGCGTACTGACACCTACATTATTTAGTATAATCACCCTATCATTGTCTGTATTGTTATACCGAATCTTGCCATCCAAATTCACATCTTCCATTCGATACACTCGACTAACTGTGTTGTTTGGCGTACTGATGCCAAGCACGTAAATCAACGCATCTTTATCATTACTTAATCCATTATATTTTACATTCTTATTGTTGTTGGCGTCGCCAGCCCACAGCGCATACACAGACCCGATTTGTTTTCGTTGAGCCGGATTAGCACAGAGCATCGTATACACAGGGTCGGATGTGGTGAAGTCGATACTGCGTGTTGAACAGCCGCTAAAACTAATTGCATTGAGCGACATCACGCCTAAGTGATTTCTATGTTTGATACTGACATAATAATTACCATTGGCTACGGTAGGGAAATACACAGGTGATGTACCATCTGTATTACTGACAATATCGCCATCACGTTGGATCAAGGCACGTTTATTAGCGACCACAATGCTATTCGTCAAGGCATTTCTTAATTCAACTAACACCCAATCTACTATGGCGTTGCTGCCACTCACATTGAGGATTGCATTGGATATAGTCTCTCCTGAAGAGCCACCAACGGCTGTCTTATTGTAAGGCGAAGCCGTATAGGGCTCTGTTGTTGGAATCAATCCGTTGACACGCAGACTGTCGTGCATCAAAGCAGCAGCGGTCACGTAAGGACCAGAAAGTATCGCCTTCGCATTTAGATAAACGCCCGGTGTGATGGTGAGGTATAAGGTAACGATACTGTCGCAACCAATTGCATTTGTATAGGTCAGGGAATAATTACCTGAAACAGTATAGGTAACAGCATTCAAGGCCCACGTATAACAGCCCAATTGAGAAACAGTGACTGAAGATGATGTGCTATAATTAATGGTCAAGCTCAGTGTATGCACAGAGTCACAACTTGCCGCATTGGTCAAGGTCTTCGTATACGAGCCTGATGTTGTATAGGTTGAGCCGCTCCAAGTATAGGTATTACAAGCTGTTGCTGAGGATGAACCCGTGTTACTGC
>CAIRSV010000320.1 GCA_903881265.1 uncultured Bacteroidota bacterium | reverse complement strand
CATTATCAAAGGCAGCTGAATACAAATACTCTTCTGCAGTTGGGCAAATCTTCCATGCAAGTGAGACGACATTTTATATTCAAATTATTGATTAAATTCTGAAAACAACTGGTTTAGTGTGCCTGCCTAAAATATGTGGCAATTAGGCAGTGTCGGCTTTGTGCAAAGGCTCAAGTAAATAAGTTCTTTTCATCGTTTGGTACTTGCATTAAACTTCCTACCTTTAACTCCTCAACAGCGCTAGCCACCGGAACGTTTTATGCGATTTCAAAAACAGTCAATTCCTAAAGCATCTTGACTAACAATATGGATTTAAAGAGGGTATCAAGGATAAATCTAACAATTAATTTGGTTTTGATCATATTGTTTTTTATAAACAAAAGGTATCTACGTCCAAATTTTAGTGATATTATTTTCTTATCTACTGTTCTTGGGAGCTTGCCAAATCTAATTGGTGCATTTATGTTCAGTCTACTACCGATAAGGAAAACATTAAAACTTAATTTATATAAAGGACGAGGGATTATTTTAATATTTTCCGTTTCTGTATTTGCTCTTTTGACTTATGAAGAGTATAATCCCTATTTAACCGCTTCAAAAACTTTTGATTACAATGATATTATTGCATCCGGAATAGGTTCATCTCTTGCTATTATTTACTACTATTATTTATCCAAAAAGATTGCTTTAATAAAATAATATCGTTCCCCCGCTGGCGCAGGTTTGTAACCTGTGCCACGAAATCTATACTAGTGCTTTTCTACCCGCGCTGCAGTGCATGTTCACCTTGCGGCATGCCGAATGATAGATAAATTTGATTCGCCGAATCAACATTGAAATTAAAAATGAATTGTTGTTGAAAAATACCTTTAATCGCGTAAGGCTTTGTGCATCAACATTAAAGGCTCATTAAAAGATATAGACTAATCGTGTCGTCCATACATTACTGAATTGCGGACGTAATCCGGTGATGGGATTGTAATTTTTTCGAATGGGTGCTAACGAATATTGATATCGCAGATTGATGAAAAATCCTTTCCAAAGATGGGCGGCGGTATTTAAAACAAAACTAATTTCTGATTTCTTGAACGGATAAAGCTTGGCATCACTTTCATACGTGTTTCCTTGTCCGTCGGTATAGGTTTCGTTGCTGCTTGCCAATCGGGCATAGGCGAATCCGGCTCCGAAATTATTTTTATGATGATCAAAATAGTTCAATAAAATAGGCACTTCTGCATAGGTCAACCTGATTTTGTAGTCGGTGATTATCGTATTTTGGTCATTCGCGTAGCGAGGTACCTGTGTCTGCGAGGCTCTGCTGCCTTTTTGTGCAAATAGAATTTCCATACTGCCTGCTAGTTGACCGCCTAGTTTGGTATACACGATAGCACCTGCGTTCCAACTCGCTTTGTGATAACCGGCAAAATTATCGCCATCTACTTGCGAAAAATTGCCACCAGCTTCTAGTCCAGCAAAGAATGTACGATCGTCGTCGTCATTTCCCAATTGTGCATGCACACAGTATGTGTATAAATTGCAAAGCAGAAAAAGAAGGAGGAACTTGTTTTGGGTTAATTTAGCCATCTCAAAAATAGTATTTTCAATCGCGCAAAGATATGAGTATAAAGTATACACCGGCTACATTAAAGAAATTTGAAGAGCTCTATGATGAGATCGGTTATATCATACGTTTTGAAAAAGGGAATTTTCACAGCGGGTATTGCCTGCTTCAAGATAAGCGGATTGCGGTTATTAATAAATTCTTGCCGCTCGAAGGCCGCATCAACGCCTTAGTGGATATCCTTCCGAATATCGATGTCGATCAGGATAAATTAAATAAAGAGACCTTGCATTTTTATTTGACAGCAATGGCAGAGCCTTCCGAGCGATAATCTAATCACTTTTTTCAAGTCCATCCAAACATAACTCCCTTGATCTAGTCGCTTTGTTGGTTGGATGCATATTGTCAAGTCGATGTGCTGTTCATGTAAAAAATAGTCTTGCGTATTCAACTCTGTATCAGTTACCTGGTGTTTGTGCTGCGTTGTAAATGGATGCTTAAAAAAAAGTGCCCCGCCAATTTCATTATGTTTTAAAATAAGATTAGCGGGGCCATTGAAGTTGATTAGAAGAAATTATCCGCGACTCATTTCAGCAAAGTTCTTGTGAAAATGAGGGATGGTTTCAATGCCTTTGTAAAAGTTTACTACATCATACTTTTCATTTGGTGAATGAATATTGTCATTATCCAAACCAAAGCCCATCAAGACAGTTTTTAGTCCTAAAATTCGTTCAAACAAGGCAATGATAGGAATGCTTCCACCGCCACGTGTCGGTATAGGATCTTTTCCGAAGGTAGTTGCAATCGCTTTTTCAGCGGCTTTGTAGGCAATAGAATTGGTGGGTGTTACGACAGGTTCACCACCGTGATGTTCGGTTACTTTTACTGTAACACAATCGGGTGCTATCTTATTGAAGTGGGCTGTAAATAATTCGGCAATCTTGTGTGAGTTTTGATTAGGCACCAAGCGCATGGAGATTTTAGCATTTGCTTTTGAAGGAAGCACGGTCTTTGCGCCTTCTCCGATATAGCCGCCCCAAATTCCATTTAACTCAAGGGTAGGGCGCACGCCAGTTCGTTCCAATGCTGTATAGCCTTTTTCGCCCCAATCATTTTTGACACCTAATTCATCTTTGTATTCTTGCAGGTCAAACGGTGCTGTATTTAAGGCGCTGCGTTCGTCGTCAGTGAGGTCTACAACATCGCCATAAAAACCTTCGACAGTGATATGATTATTTTCATCGTGCAAACTTGCAATCATCTGACTTAAGATGGTAATGGGGTTAGCAACAGCACCGCCATACACGCCGCTATGCAAATCACGGTTCGGTCCTGTTACTTCTACTTCCATATAGGCAAGTCCACGCAATCCGGTTTCGATACTCGGATGTTCCATACTGATCATAGACGTGTCACTGACGAGCACGATATCTGCTTTCAATCGATCAACATTTTCTTCGAGAAATTTTCCGAGGTTAGTGCTTCCAACTTCTTCTTCACCTTCGATGATAAATTTTAGATTGCAGGCCAAGGTGCCAGTTTTTGACATTATTTCTAATGCCTTCACGTGCATAAACATTTGACCTTTATCATCGCACGCACCGCGCGCATAAATTTTTCCATCGACCACAACAGGTTCAAAGGGGCCGCTTGTCCATAATTCCAATGGATCGGCAGGTTGCACATCATAATGGCCATACGTAAGCACAGTAGGCAACGCAGGGTCGATGATTTTTTGACCGAAGACAATAGGGTGGCCTGCAGTTGCACAAACTTCAACGTCGTCGCAACCTGCATTTAGGAGTGATTGTTTGACAGCTTCGGCACAGCGGGCAGTATCGCCATTATAGGATGAGTTGGCGCTGATAGATGGTATTCGTAGGAGTTCAAAAAGTTCTTGTAAAAAACGGTCCTTGTGTTCGTTTTGGTAATCGCTCCAAGCTTGCATAGTATGAAATTTTAGTTGTGAAAAATGTAAATATAAATCATAATTCACCACATCTTTGTGGCTTATGAGTGAAATTTTAAAGGCATCAGAAAATCAAATCCCAGCTATTATTGCATTGGCAAAACGAACGTGGTATGCCACTTATAGCTCCTTAGTGCCATTAGAACAAATTGCGTACATGCTCGATATGTTTTATAGCGAGCCGTTGTTGCGCGAGCAGATGAATGATTCGAAACATCACTTTCTCGTGCTCATCGAGGGTGATGAATTGTTGGGGTATTCGCATTGTATCGAACTCGATAATAAGGTGAAGTTGAGTAAACTTTATTTTGCCCCCGAACAACAAGGTAAAGGACTGGGGAAGCTCTTGATGAATGCGATTGAAGATGAAACACGATCACTTGGTTTTTCGTTGATTGAACTTTGTGTCAACCGCGGTAATGCGGCTCAATATTTTTATGAGAAGATGGGGTTTAAAGTAATTGAATCAAAAGATTTTCCTATCGGTGACTATTGGATGAATGATTTCGTGATGCAGAAAGTGATTTCCTGAAGTAGTATGTAATGATAGTTGCTGTTTGTTGCGAAGATGGATACGGCGCATAGGATGAGATCGTCGGCTCTACTACGATTGGTCATAATAAAGCGAATGATGCATTTGCCATCAAAGGTATAGAGCGTGCACTTCTAGCTATTGATGAAATGATGTTGTTAGAGAAGCCCGTTATCAGAAAAACTATAAAACGAATTGGATGCAATGATTAAATGATCCAAGAGTCGTATGTCTAGCAGCTTGCCTCCTTCTTTTATTTTTTCTGTCAACCGTTTGTCTGTCTCGCTAGGAATGAGATTACCTGAAGGATGATTATGCGCTACTATCAGTTGAGTGACACCTGCATATTCCAATGCTTTTTTGAAAATAATTCTTGCGTCAACCACAGTAGCCGTTATGCCGCCATTACTGATGGGTTCGATGGTAATGAGATAGTTTCCTGCATTCATAAAAATCACATAGAATTCTTCTACTGTCTTGTCTAGTAAATATGGCGAAAGCAGATTAAATGAATCGGTGCTTGATAAAATTTTTGGTCGTTCAAGGGCTGAAGCCAATTGTCGGCGTTTGCCTAATTCAAGTGACGCCATCAGAGTGACTGCTTTTTTTTCGCCGATACCTTTTATGTGTTTGATATCAGTCAACGACAAACGGCCCAATTCCAATAAATTTTGATGGCTCTTTTCCAAAATATCTTTTGCGATATCGATGGCGCTTTTATTGGCTGTGCCTGTATTGATAAGTATGGCCAATAGTTCAGCATTGGATAAACTTTCTGGGCCTTTCTGAAGTAGTTTTTCTCTTGGGCGGTCTTCACTTGCCCAGTTTTTTATGCTTGTAAATTTTTGCATCATTAAAACATTTCATAGGTTAATAGGTGCTGTTTCTGTTAAGGCAATTTACATCAAAGTATTCATTCAAGGATGTCCAACTTTTATTTGACATAAAAAAAACGCACCGGCGAAATACCGATGCGTTTTATACTATAGTAACCGAGAATAAATTCGTCAGTTAGAATTTGACATTATGGATGTGCTGAGAAAACGAAATTACTGATATTGTCTTCTAATATTGGACTATCCAATAAATCTACGTTGCCATCTCCATTAAGGTCAGTCGTTGCATAGCCGTATGCGAAATTACTGATATCGGTTTCGAGAAAACCTAAATCAAGTAAATCGACGTTTTCGTCAATCACAATATCACCGGTATAGAAAGCCCATACGCCTGTGCTCACTTCATGTTGATTGTCGCCATAGGCTTGTGTAGCCGCTGTACTGAAATTGTAACTCACTGCAGGTGCATTGAATACTACCGCAGATGCTGACCAAGTTTGTATTGCATTTCTATGTTTTACAGCGATATAATACGATCCTGTAATAGCAGGGAAAATACACGCGGCTGTTCCATTTTGATTCAACACAGTGCGAACACTTTGTATGATGCCATAAGGGGAATTTGCATCGTGCAATTCAACATCAATAGAATCGCAGGCAGTTGCCGAGCTTATTTCGCCCTGATTTAATAATACAGGTAACATCGTATTTGAGTTTGCATCCCAATAACCTTGAATGTAGCACGTAAGGTTAAGAGTGGTATTACATGCATTGGCTATAATCACTTTTGTGTCGGAGGCTGTACAGCCATGTGCGTCGGTTACAGTTACTTGATAGGTTGTTGTAACAGCTGCTGCCGCGCTCGGGTTAGCGATAGTGGCATTACTCATATTGGCAGCTGGTGTCCAAGCATATCCTGTAATAAGGCTTCCTTTTTCATAGGTCACCTCACCATTCCAAACTCGTGGATTGAAGGTGAAATTAAACAAACCGGCCATTCCAGAGCCGCCATGTCCTTCTGTGATGGAAATATCTGTGTTGCTTGTAAAGACTGACCCGACAGTCGTTCCATTGGTATACTGGTTTGAGCCATCGCACACAACAACAAAACCATATGTTTGTCCAGCTGGAATAGTAATAGTGCTTGTCACCGGAATAGTAGTCAATGCACCCGCACCTGCAGGAGTGATAGCAACGGCTGTACCTAATTGGGTCCATCCTGCACTGCTTGTTAAACTTGCATTGCCATAACCGCCTGCTTTGTACCATACTTCAGCAGTTGTACCAGCTGTGATATGCATTTTAAATCCAGTAATAGTCACTGTACTTGCTGCAATGATATCAAAGGCATTACCTGTAGATCCATTACCGGCTAAAAGTGTTGTCAACAATGAATCATTCGAAATGGATGAGGTGATCGTTGTAAATTGAACTGAATCACCTGCGCAAGCAGATGCAGCACTTGGTGTGGTTGTTACTGTTGGTACATTATAAAGTGGCACAGCAACAGAGGAAGATTGAGTACAGCCATTAGCATCTGTCGCTAAGACTGTATAGGTAGTGCTTGATGCTGGAGATGCTGAAACAGAAGAGCCTGTCGTAGCGCTTAGTCCTGCAGAAGGTGACCATGCATACGTGGCAGTTGCACCTGATGCAGTGAGCGTCAATGCAGGGGATCCTATACATAAACCTGACGCAGATGAGCTTGCAGATAAGGTTGGCAATGCATTCACCGTGATTGCTACAGGCGTAGACGATGTGGTGGTTGGCCCCGAACTGCACGTTACATCGCAATAGTAGTTATCACTAGCATTCACAGTTGTGGTAAACAATTGATTTGTAGCACCGCTGATAGCGCCATTGCCGTTAAACCATTGATAGCTGATACCTGAGTAGCCAGCAAATGATGACTGATTAGATAAGCTTAAGGTAGTAGATCCTGCACCGCAGAATGAACTGATAGAGGCTACTGTATTGCCTGGTGCTGGCGCTCCGGTACAAGGAATGGCTGCATTGATATTAATCAGATAATCTTCTGTTTCGCCATATCCGTATGATAAACAAGGAGTCAATGAAGCACCTGCAAGTCCTTCTGCAACGATAATACGCATAACGGTTTGGCCGGTTAGCGCTGTTGCTGGAATGATAATATTGCCGTTGACATTACGCGGTCCGATAGCGGTTGTACCTTCGACGAATACTTGCTCGCCTGCATCTGAAAACGAACCATTATGATTAAAATCGATCCAGATAGCAGTGCCAAAGGCATAATATGGAGCACCATCGCATTCATTTTCTGCCACTGTGAATGGTACAACATCACCTTGAGTGACTGTAGCCAAATTGCCTAATGTTTTAAAATTTGAATAGCGACTTAATATTGATCCTGGTCCAGGTGCTGCAAAAGAGCATCCGTTTCCATTCGAGTAGTTGGGGTCCGTTGAATTGCCATTGAATGTGACATTGTAAATTTCTTCATCATCTACAGCGGTTGCTGCAGAGGCGCAATAACAGTTCAAGAAGTCGATGCTTACAAGCGCAAGATTTGACTGAGAAGTAGTACCACCGCACGTTACATCACAATAAATCTCTTCAGCTGCTGTAATCACTTGTGAATAGGTGCTGTTTGTCGCGCCAGCAACTGGTCCGTTCAGATTGTTCCATTGATACGTGACGCCTATACCTGGTGTTGGGAATTGCAAACTAAAATTAGCACTTGCACCTTGGCATACTGTTGCTGCACTAGCAATGGTATTGCCTGGGAACGGTGTGCCTGAGCAAGGACTTGGAGGCGCAATCGTGATGATATAATCTTGCGAAGATCCTGAACCAAATGAGGTACAGGCATCTGAGCCGTAATTATTGTTGGCTGTTACTCTCGAACGAATACGCATTAATGTATTACCAAGAAGCGCTGTTCCTGGAATGGTTAACGTAATTGTAGATGGTGTATTGGCAACAGAAGCAGTGGCTACCTGAGCCCACTCGGTGGTATCGATAATACCATTCTGATCATAATCGATCCATGCCGAAATGATAGCGGCGTCTGTTGTGGCTACTGATAAATTGTATACGCCATTTTGTTCAACGGTTGTGGTAAGAGAGCCAGTTGCAGGATAGATGGCATGTGCTGGAGGAGCGCAGGCGGCTGTGTTGCTAATTGTATTGAACACAACATTTGAAATGCCGGCCGTGCATAAAGTGCCTGTATAAGTTGGTATACAATAGCAATTAGCTAAGCCCCCTGTCATAAATGATTGCACCGAACAACCAGTGGCTTGACCATCGGAGTTAAGCGGCACTATTTTCCAATAATAGCTAGTGAAGCTTGAAAGTAAACCAGGTGTATAGGTAGTGCCCGATTGATTAGATGATACGAGGGCTGCAGGCGCAGAAGCGATTACATCGGCTTGATTCGCACTGAAATAAACATCATAACCTGTTGGTGCACCGCCACCACCTTGCCAGCTTAAAACCGGATTGGTGCAGGTAACTGCATTTGTCGGGAAAAAATTAATGGCACAGTTTGGTGGTACCGGAATGGCCACTGTTACCTCGATAGCAAATCGAAACGCAGAATTTGATGTAGCAAAATCATTCCAAGTGGTGCCACCAGTTGGGGACGTATAGTAGAAGGTGCCGCTTCGAATTGGATTTTCTGCTTGGTAAGCAAAACCAACATTTGTTGTGCCGATTTGACGAACGCCGACATAATAATCGCCGTTTACACTCACATTTGGAACAGGAATGAAGGATGTTCCGATAGCTGATGTAAGATTGCCTGAAGTCCAAAGATTAGTGCCTGGAGCGCCATTGGTGCCAGTTGCATCCCATATCCCTAATTGATACACCTGACCGGTCGTTGTAAGATCCACTTTGATTTCATTGATCTTCGGATTACTCATATTAAATGGATAGTTTGCCCCGATATGCGAATTGAACTTGGCTACAAAATCGCCTGTAGCACCGTTAAATCCAACGCCACCTGCATTTGCCAAGGCCGGGTTTTTGTAGGTGTATACATTCGGTGTTACATCCTGTGACCATGTTAGCGTATTATTAGTTGCATTTTGATCTCCTGAGGCAGTGGCTGTGACAGTAATAATATCACCCGTACTCAGGTTTGATGGTGTATAGTTGGTGAATGTGACGACAGTGGAAGCGCCTGGTGCCAAGGATAAAATAGCGACATTATCAGTAAAGGTATTCGAACCATTAATTGTGCAAGACACATTAATGCTACTCATTGCGCCGCTACCTGCATTGGTAATATTCGCCTTGATCAGTGTAGGAGTGCCATATTCAATCGGTAATTTTCCTAAGGTATAGATGTTTTTAACGGCTATGTCATTGGTATATTGAAAACCCATTTGTAATTCAGGGCGACTTGCAGTAGCTAGCATTGTTGCTGGAGCTGCAGCTGTGGTAGCACTTTGTCTGTACGCATTAGTGGTCACCGCTGTTGTTACGAAATATTGGGTAGCTGCTGAAAGGAATCCTGTAGGATTGGAATATTCAAGGCCGATATAAAGTCCAGCTCCTGTGTATGTAAAACTAGTAGTGTTGAAACTGAGCGAATATAATCCAGCTGTATTAGGTAAGGTTAGTGGTAGATTAGTACTCACTTGCGTCATACCCGTGATTGCTGTTGCCCACGTGGCACTTTTTGTATAAATAGTATTCGTTGAATTTTGCAAATAGATTTGCACTGTTCCGCTTGCGGGCACTGCAGCTGCTAAATATTGGTTTAATTTTAAATAGTTGAATTGCTGTCCGTTGGTAACCCCAGCCGCAGCCATTTCAGTAGCGGTAACTAAAAATACAGTTCTGCACCAACGTTGCGGGCCTTGCGGAGCTGATCCT
>CAIRSV010000319.1 GCA_903881265.1 uncultured Bacteroidota bacterium | reverse complement strand
TCAACTCATTGCGAATGCAAAATTGCTTGAAGATGCTGGTTGTTTTGCCATTGTATTAGAAAAAATTCCGGCCATACTCGGACAACGGGTAGCGGCAGAAATAAAAATTCCTATCATCGGTATCGGTGCAGGCGGTGGTGTCGATGGTCAGGTATTGGTGATGCACGATATGTTGGGTATCACAAAAGAATTCAGTCCGCGCTTTTTACGCCGTTATCTGAATCTCTACGAAGAAATCCTCGACGCAACCAAGAAGTATATCGCCGATGTAAAGAGCAGGGATTTTCCGAATGAAAGCGAGCAATACTAAGAGAGATGTGGGATTTTAGCGTATTGAGACATTGAGTTGTACTCAATACTTAAATCCTTCAAAAGAAAAAAAATTGACCACAGAGTACGAACCTAGGTTTACTTTCTCTTATGAAACACACCTGCGTTGAACCGATTTTTGCCTAGAAAAAAGCTGTTAAAGGCGAGAATCCAAGCGCACATTTTCTGGTTGTTACGTTCCACTTTTTATTACATTTGCACCTCAACTTTAAATTGTCAATATGTTCAATAATCTAACCGAGCGACTCGAAGGCGCGTTCAAACAACTCAAAGGCGAAGGCAAAATAACGGAAATCAATGTAGCCACCACCGTCAAAGAAATCAGACGGGCGTTGGTGGATGCGGACGTTAACTTCTCTATCGCCAAAGAGGTGACGGATAAGATTAAGGAAAAAGCCATCGGCGAAAAGGTGTTGACATCAATCACACCGGGGCAGTTGATGATTAAGATTGTGAAAGATGCCCTAGTAGACCTCATGGGTGGAACTGAAGAGGAATTATCGCTTGATAACAATCCAACAGTTATTTTGATAGCAGGTTTACAAGGTTCGGGTAAAACAACCTTCAGTGGTAAACTCGCGAATTACCTCAAAACCAAAAAGAACAAAAAGCCATTACTCGTTGCGGCCGATATTTATCGTCCGGCGGCTATGGAACAATTGAGTGTATTGGCCGGTCAGATTAATGTGCCGGTGCACGTTGAACTAGAAAATAAAAATGCGGTTAGTATTGCACTCAATGCCATTGCCTTTGCAAAAGAAAATGGACATAATGTTGTCATCATTGATACCGCTGGCCGTTTGGCTGTGGATGAGCAAATGATGACGGAAGTGGCGGAGATCAAAAAAGCTGTCAACCCACAAGAGATTTTATTTGTCGTTGATTCAATGACAGGTCAGGATGCGGTCAATACGGCCAAAGCCTTTAACGACCGCCTTGATTTCACGGGCGTCGTGCTCACAAAACTCGATGGTGACACACGAGGTGGTGCGGCCCTTACCATCAAATACATCGTACAAAAGCCTATTAAGTTTGTCAGCATGGGCGAAAAGCTTGAGACCTTGGATGTGTTTTATCCCGAAAGGATGGCACAGCGTATCTTGGGTATGGGTGATATCACGACCCTTGTCGAGAGGGCCCAAATGGATTTTGATGAAGTTGAAAACAAAAAGCTTGAGAAAAAAATACGTGCGAATAAATTTGATTTCGATGATTTCAAAACACAGTTGAATCAGATCAAGAAAATGG
This sequence comes from uncultured Bacteroidota bacterium, assembly GCA_903881265.1. Classification (GTDB taxonomy): domain Bacteria; phylum Bacteroidota; class Bacteroidia; order Chitinophagales; family Chitinophagaceae; genus OLB11. The sequence continues at coordinate 632 of CAIRSV010000319.1, read as the reverse complement.
GTAACCTCAAAGATTTGCTAGGCATGATACCTGGATTAGGAAAGGCCATCAAAGATGTCGATATCAGCGATGATGCATTCAAAGGTATTGAAGCTATGATTGGGTCTATGACACCTGAAGAACGTAAAAATCCAGACATCATTGATCAGAAAAGACGCCAACGAATTGCAAGCGGAAGTGGTAAACAAATGACTGAAGTGAATGCCTTTATGAAGCAATTTGAGCAAATGAAAGAAATGATGAAGATGATGAATAAGATGGGCGGTATGGGAATGAAAATGCCCGGCATGAAATAAGCCTTCACGTGAATCATTGCCTGATTCTATTTACAATCGAAGCAGTAATTTCAATAAAATAAACGGCGTATTTTCGGGTTACAATCCCTCGATAATTTGATCGACGATACGAGGTATCTCCTCCTCGCTCACCATTTGCTTTTGGAATGTTTCGCCCGTGATCTTCTCAAATAATTCAATATAACGATCTGAAATTGTTTGAATAAATTCGTCTGTCATAAGAGGCACCGTCTGTCCCTCTTTCCCCATGAAATCGTTCGCAATCAACCATTCACGGACAAATTCTTTTGACAGTTGTTTCTGAGGCTCATGATGAAGTTGTCGTTCTTCAAAGCC
>CAIRSV010000318.1 GCA_903881265.1 uncultured Bacteroidota bacterium | reverse complement strand
GATGCCATCCGTGCAACCATTGAATTGATGGAAGCACCAAAGGAAAAGATTACGATTCGCAGTTCATACAACTTGAGCGCTATGAGTTTTTCACCTAAGGAAATCGGACAATCTATCACAAAACACATACCAGAATTTCAACTGACGTATAAGCCCGATTTTAGACAACAGATCGCTACTAGTTGGCCAATGAGCATTGATGACAGCAAAGCACAAGCAGACTGGGGTTGGAAACCGCACTACGACTTGGATATGATGACAGAGGATATGCTACTTAATTTGAAAGGATAAGAGCCTATCATGATAACTTCTAACGTTGCTACGTGTGCTGTTTTTATGCCAAGTTAGAATTGTAAAAAAATGAACACATCATCCGAATAAGCGAAATCAAAATCAATACATTTCAATGGAAATATGGCAAAAGGCTGCAAAGGAAAATAAGAAGAAATACGCTGCGTTTCTTAAACGATGTGATCAGCGTAAAATCATCAAACAATTACCTGATTTACACGATGAGGTCTTTTCAAAAATCGACTGCCTTGATTGCGCCAATTGCTGTAAAAATCATTCGCCCAGATTTAAAATACCTGATATAAAACGCATCGCTAAGTTTTTAGGAATGAAGGAAGGTGATTTTATTCAAACCTACCTAAAGCTCGATGAGGAGAATGATTATGTGTTAAAACAACAACCTTGCAGTTTTCTTGGAAGCGATAACTATTGCGGTATCTATGATGTTCGGCCATCTGATTGCGCTCGATATCCATACACCGATGAAGATGTATTACTTAAACGAACAGCACTGACAATCAAGAACACAGAAGTTTGTCCAGCTGTGTATTCAATGCTCGAGAAACTAACGCAATTATTCTAAGTACAGCGCACGAATTTTTATATAAAAAAAAGCCTTGATCTTTTGAATGTGAACATCCTAAAATCAAGGCTTTTATAATGAATAAAGTGATATTATTTTTGAGGAGCCGGTGCTGGTGCAGGAGCTTGAGGAGCCGGTGCTGCATTTGCAGGTTGTGGCTGAGCTTGCGCAGGCGCTTGTTGAGGTGCTGGAGCCGGTGCTTGTGCGGCAGGAACACCTTTATTTACTTTTTCAGAACGTGTTTTTTCGTTTACGTTCGTTGATGATTTTGGCGACAAGATGAATGAACCTAATGTAAGAATCAATAAGGCTGAAGCGCAAACCCACGTTCCTTTTTCAACGACGTCTGTACTTTGCTTAGCACCCATCATTTGATTCCCTAATCCACCGAAGGATCCTGCTAATCCGCCACCTTTAGGGTTTTGAATCAAGACAAAAAAAGCTAACGCTGCACAAGTAACTACAATTAATATAAATAATAAAAATGCCATAATTATTCGATGTTTAAATTTAATTCGTTTATTAGGTTCGCAAAGTAAGGGCTTTTTTCGGGATTACGCAAACTTAATTTTTTGTACATTGAAATTGCTTTGTCCTTTTTTCCTTGCTTGGCTAATATTTCGGCAAGGGCCTCACTGATGAGGGATGATTCCATCGAAATTGAATCCATAGCCTGTTTGAAAAGCGGTTCAGGAATTTCATCTAATTCTTCATCAGCTGCTTCTGCGAGTTTCTCTTTTTGCCAAGCTGCTTTAAGCGCCTTTTTCTCTTTTGTCTCTTCCATCTCAACCGCGGCCTTGTGTTTAAAATGATTGAGCCATTCCGTAAAACTCATCATCACCATAAGTGATTTGTCTTCGTCATCTTCTTTGCTTGTTGTAGATGTCGACTGGAATTCGGTTGTTGAAGAGGAGAATGGTTTCTCTGATGTGGTTGAAATTTGTGTCTCAATTTCGTTCTGCTTGTGGTGAATTCCTTTAGTGAGTTCGAAAGGCGCAGAGTTCGGCAATTCATTGATCAACTGCAATACATCGTTGTTTTCAATTGTAGCCTGCGTATCAACCTCAACGTCGAGTAATGAGGTTGTTTCCGTATGAGGTTCGATTGATTGAATAGCTTCGACATCAATATCTATAGTCGTCGCAGAGATTTCATCAACTGTTGCTACATCAAGAACTGGTTTTGTCGACGTGATGACAACGTCAACAGCATTGCTTGTTGAAATAATTTCAGGCGTTGATTTTTTTACAGACCTATCAATGTTACCTTCTGCCGCTTGTTTCTTCTTTGAAAGGTCTACTAACTTGTTGAAACGAGCAAATTCAAGTGGGTCAGATTTGTATAAGACAACAGGCTTCAAGTGAACGGCACCATGCAACGATGCATGCCCAAATTTTAACCATTGGGCACAAGTAAAGAAAGGAAATTCTTCCGTTAGGTTAGACCAAATTTCTGAATCATCCTGTTTCAGTAATTCGACATTCTTTATTCGTTCAATGATAGTGGTTGAATCCATGGAGTTATACAGACTTTAATCGTCAGTTGAAAGCATCTCAAGATACGCAAATCTTTCAGATGAACGAATGGAAAAAGGAATTATCAGATTAGGCCAAGGTAATGCTTCTGTCAAGATAAACGTCTTGTATCGTATTCAATAATTGAATACCTTCTTTCATTGGTTTTTGAAATGCTTTACGTCCGCTTATTAAACCCATACCACCAGCGCGTTTGTTGACTACAGCTGTCATAACTGCTTCTGCCATATCCGTGGCGCCTTTACTTTCACCACCGCTATTGATTAAACCAACTCGTCCCATATAGCAGTTGGCTACTTGATAACGTGTAAGGTCGATAGGGTGGTCGGTGCTAAGTTTTTCGTAGACAGACTTATGTGTCTTCCCAAATTTTATAGCATTATAACCGCCATTGTTGGAAGGTAATTTTTGTTTGATGATATCAGCCTGTATCGTTACTCCAAGATGATTCGCTTGACCTGTTAAATCAGCTGCTGTATGATAATCAACTTCAGCCGTTTTGAAGGCTGGGTTACGCAAATAGCACCATAAAACAGTGGCCATGCCTAATTCGTGTGCATATTCAAACGCTTTCGCTACTTCTTGAATCTGACGAGCACTTTCGTCGCTGCCGAAATAAATCGTAGCACCCACTGCAGTGGCACCCATATTCCAAGCATCTTTGATGGTACCAAACATTATTTGATCAAACTTATTTGGATACGAAATGAATTCATTATGATTAATCTTGACAATGAACGGTATTTTGTGCGCATATTTTCGAGCGCAGGCGCCTAACACGCCATAGGTCGAAGCCACTGCATTACAACCACCTTCCAAGGCCAATTTTACAATATTTTCAGGGTCAAAATACATCGGGTTAGGAGCAAATGAAGCACCAGCACTATGTTCAATACCCTGATCGACAGGCAGAATTGAAACATAGCCCGTATTTTTCAGACGACCATTACCTAATAAGCTTTGGATACTTTTTAAGGTTTGTGTGTTACGATTGCTTAATGACCAAACTTCATCGACTGTCTTTTTTGATGGAGAGTACAAATCATTTTTAGAAATTGTGCCACATTTGTGGTCAAGGTAATATGCGGCATCATTGCCTAATAAATCGATAATTGTTTGATTTGCCATAAAATGTTAATTTATAAAAAGTAGGCAAAAGTAGTAAAAAACCGACCGAAATGAGCAGGATGATGCAAAAAACATCAGAATTAAGTGAAATTAATGAAATGATGCCCATCTTCATACTCTTTTTCAAGATGTACTAAAAGCTGATCAAAATGCGAAGGATTGTGTAAGAAATCAGTCTGTGTAGTATCAATGATCAAGGTTTTAAACTTTTCTGATTTGATCAATTGCAAGTAGGCATTTTGAAGTTCAATCAGGTAATCATCTTGAATATTCTGTTCATAATCCCGGTTTCTGCTTTTGATATTCTGCTTGAGTTTATCCAACGGCGCATGAAGATAAATGATAAGATCAGGTTCAGGCAAATTGGGATAAATAATATCGAACAGTGTTTCGTATAGTTTGTATTCATCTTCAGGCAGATTCACCTTGGCGAATAACTTGCTTTTGATAAAGAGATAGTCTGATATAATATACTGATTAAATAAGTCACGTGTATTCAGCAAGTCTTTTAATTGCTTATATCGCTCCGCAAGAAAGGACAGTTCTAATGGAAATGAATACCGCTTTCGATCTTCGTAAAATTTTGGCAAAAAAGGATTATCTGCAAATTGTTCAAGGATCAATTTGCCATCAAATGATTGTTGGAGTAAGCTAGAAAGGGTTGTTTTACCTGCACCGATATTTCCTTCGACGGTAATGAATTTGTAGTTCATAATGTTAAGCGGGCAAATATAAAACAAAGCCCATGCAGTATGAGAAATAATTATTCAGCCTCTTATTCGGTGATCTTACTCGTTGAGACCGTCTTCGAATAAGGTCACACGAAGAGGATCCTGGCAATCTGCAAGCAAGTCGTGTATGCACTTTCCAAGCAACGGATGCATCATATCTGCAGCGATTTCATTCAGTGGTACCAACACAAACCGTCTATGTTGAAGATGAGGATGAGGTACAATGAGCTGTTCGCTATGAATGACGTCATCATTAAAAAATAGCATATCAATATCAATCAGTCGCGATGCCCATTTTTCAGTACGGGTTCGTCCAAGTTCGTGTTCAATCGAAAGGCTCTCGGTTAATGTTTCAATGGCCGACAGATGGGTGCGAATAAAGAGCACCTGATTCAAGTATGCGGGGGCCTGTTCATTACCCCAAGCAGCAGTTTCATAGATTCCAGATGCCTGAACAATAGCACCAATGCGGTCTTCAATTGCTTGCTTGCAACGTTGAAGATTTTCAACCCTGTTTCCAAGGTTGCCACCTATAATGACATATATACCATTCATACCAAATTGATCATCTTAAGAATTTGAGGCCATTAGTTTCGCGGCAAATATTACTAAAAAAGATGAGACAATTCGTTAAAATATTATTCGCCTGTTTATGTGCTATCATACTATTCGTGCTGATTACAGTCATTTCGCTGACAGGCATTGCCACTGGCATCGCTTCGAGTGTTGAAGAAACCGAGCTTCAAGACAATTCGGTATTATGTCTCGATATGAATGAAACAGTGTCGGATCAAGGTAAAGAGAATGTATTGTCTTTTGTTGGTGCTGGTGAGCAAAGTTCAACAGGACTAAATGACATACTAGCCTCCATTAAAAATGCGAAAACAGATGATAAAATTAAAGGGATCTATATTGTCACAGGCACATGTTCAAATGGATGGGCTTCCTTGCAAGAAATCAAAGAGGCCCTTATTGATTTTAAAACTAGCAAGAAATTTATATATGCCTATGGCGAAATCGCCGATCAAAAATCGTACTATGTTGCTTCTGTCAGCGATAAAATATATTTGAATCCATCAGGTATGTTCGAATTTAAAGGGTTAGAAATAACCGGTACCTTTTTTAAAGGCACGATGGATAAACTCGACGTCACATCTGAAGCCTTTCATTGCGGTAAATACAAAGGCGCGTATGAGCCCTACAAACTTGAAAAATTCAGTGAGCCTAATCGGTATCAGTTAAGCGTTTTGCTGAATGATTTCTATGCCGAATTTCTGCAAACAGTTTCAGTCCGAACCTCAATCGATACTGCCACTCTCGCAAAAATGGCGAATGAAGGACGTATTAAGTTTCCAAACGATGCGGTGGCAAATAATTTTATTGATGGCCTTGTGTTTTCAGATTCGGTTGAACATTTAATGAAGGGGAAATTGAATTTAAAGGATAACGAGAAAATTGAGTTTGTTTCTCCATCCGATTATGCACAAACGATACAAACATCCATCAGAGAGAAAAATAAAATTGCTGTTTTGTATGCCTCTGGTGAAATACAAGATGGCGAAGGAAATGATGGTATTTATTCAAAAACGATGACAACCACGATTCGTAAAATGGCACGCGATGAATCGATTAAAGCAGTGGTGTTACGAATCAATTCGCCTGGCGGAAGTGCCTTAGCAAGCGAACTTATCTATCACGAGTTGATGCAATTGAAAGCAAAAAAACCATTGGTCATAAGTATGGGCAACTACGCCGCTAGCGGAGGATATTATATGGCCTGTGCAGGTGATAGCATCTTCGCAGAAAGCACAAGTCTCACCGGTTCAATAGGCGTTGTGGGCGTATTATTTAATATTGAAGCGATGATGAGAAATAAACTTGGCGTGACGTTCGACAATGTTAAAACAGGGCAATTTGCCGATTTTCCTACTATGAGCAGACCAATGACCGATCTTGAACGTGCTTGGATGCAATCGTATTTAGATAGTACCTATACGATCTTCAAATCAAGGGTGTCAACGGCCAGGAAATTAACGATGGCGCAAGTTGAAGAGCTCGCTCAAGGCCACGTCTATAGCGGCAAACTTGCCAAAGAACTTAAGTTGGTAGATCAATTTGGGAATATAGACAGAGCCCTTCAAAGTGTGGCCGCAATGGCAAAGATAAACGAATACAAGGTGGTCGAATATCCTACACCTGTTGATCAATTGGATGAAATTCTTTCTTCTGTTATGGGTAAAAAGAGAGAAGAGGCAAGCATCAAACAATTATTAGGTGACGACTATATTATCTATAAAGAAATTCAAAAAGTACGAAGTCAAGAAAATCAGATTCAAGCAATCTTACCAATGAACCTTGATATCAAATAAGCGTATACACTTCTATAAAAAATGCCGATCCATTCAGATCGGCATTTTTTTATCGCATTGCATTAAGATTCTCTATTAATGTATTCTATCAAGAAACTCAAGTAAATCATCTTTAGAACTCTGAAACGCAAACACATTGTTGATCATAAAATAATTATTCTTGTCTGTCACGCTTTTATACGCATCTTTCGCAAATTGTAATTTGGTGCTCTCAAAACTGAATTCGTTTAATATGCTCAATAATTGCTGACACGTAATTTTATTGGTTTTTAATGCCTGATTAGCGACACTTACTTTTGATGTTTCGAACGACGCTTTTCGAATCTGTCCGATTAATTGAGCAAAGCGTCCATCACTCATCTGACCATTGAATGATCCCCAGCCATTTTCGTTGTGACTTTCTTGATGATTTTGCTGATTCCAACTATGGTTATTATTCCAATTATCTCCGTGATCATGGTTAGATGTATTATTCATCTGATCCATATTATCCCAATTGTCATTATTATTCCAACGACCATAATCATCGATACAGCAATTTTCTTCTATATCCATACTGCCATCATTTGAAACAACACCGTAGTAGATTCTTCCCGGTCTCATTTTTAACATGCCCTGATAAATCAATGTACCCGTTGTGTAACCGTAGCCATTTGAATTGTATTTGTAAATCTTAATCTTGTGATTACCAGGTGGCAAATCGCCAACTGTTAATGAGCGACCAATTTTGGTATATTTTCTACCATCGACCGATATCGAAATGCTGCGACCCATTTCATGTTTTAAACGTAGCATCGCACTTTTCCATGCGGCGAATGATTGGATACCTGATGCCAGTATCAAGGCGACTAAAAGAATCTTTTTCATATTAAAAATTTTACTTGAAACGGACTATTGTTTTTTTAAGTTAATGCACAAATATAGAATTTCTTCAGGATATCATACAATGGCAAATTATACCTGTTGCTACAGCGGCATTCAAACTCTCAGCAAGGCCCTTTCGTTGTATGCTTATTTTATGTTGACTAAGCACTTTAAGTTCGTCACGTACTCCTTTTGATTCATTTCCAATAATAATAAAACCTTGAGTTATTTTATCGAATGAGTTGATGTCGTTTCCTTCAAGCACAGCGGCATACGATGGTATGTCATGATGTTGTTTCATTAAGGCTATCAGATCGCATTTTTCAACACGAATTCTGAACACACCGCCCATACTTGCCTGAATCACTTTTGTGTTAAATACATCAGCGCTTGTCTCACTGACATACACAGTATCAATACCATACCAATCTGCTATTCGTATGATAGAGCCCATATTGCCTGGGTCTTGTATGCCATCAAGCAATAGTGCTAAGGTAGGGGTTGATGAAGGCCAATGTGGCATCGATACAATGGCCAATACTTTATTCGGTGTGGTCAATGAGCTGATCTTTTCAAGTTCAAACGGTTGCACCTGAATCAATGTGGCTTTGCAGTTGGTCAGTGTCGTTGCTTCAAACCATTCTTCTAACGCGTAGATCTCAAGTATTTCTAAATCTGACGATAAAAGTTCGGTAAGCATCTTATTACCTTCAACTATAAATTGCCCTTGTTCCTGCCGATATTTTTTATCGTCTAATGATTGAATATGTTTAACTTGCGTCTTCGTAATCATTTCCTTATAGAATTAGTGAATCATGTACTCAAATATAGCATCCGACTCTGCCTGACTCTTGTTTGCTGCATCTATTTGTTATCGTGCAATTATACCAAACACTTAGCGCAAAATCAAACTTTGCTTGCTGAAAATAGATTAACACTCAACACGCAGAAACCTCTCAAATACAAAGGTGAAACCGAAAGTGTGATTCTTTCACTTACCTATCCAAGAGCAAACACACATGTATTTGATCTTGGTTTTCTACCGAAATATAAATTATGGAAATACAATAACAATTTCCAGAAGTATGAGAAAGACCCGATGAATCCAAAGATTATTAAGCATAAGGTTGAAAGGCCTGTGTTTTTGGATACCAATATGGTCATAAAAAGCAAGCTCTATATTGGTCAGTATATGCTCAATCTAGGATATTTCTATGCGAATGTTGATTATGATATTCAACCTAAAGGAAAACAATCTGCCATTGTTCATTTTACCATTAATGCCGGAAAAAACTATACGATACGACACGTGATGACTCATTCGGAGAGCGAAGATATCCAAGCTATCATCAATGAAAATTCAGCCGAAAGTATCTTAGTAACAGGTGAGCCATATACTAAAATCAATTGTGGTCTTGAGCGGGAACGACTCTATAAGATTATCAGAAATAAAGGCTATT
>CAIRSV010000317.1 GCA_903881265.1 uncultured Bacteroidota bacterium | reverse complement strand
CAAACCGAAAAAGGCATTCGTTCAGGAGAGGTGCTGAAGATAAGCGAACTATAAACTCATAAAATCAATAGAACTATTCGAAGATTGACTGCGTCGAATTTATATCAAATCATTACGATGCAAAGGTCTTATGCGATGCTCACCAATTCAACTTCGAAGGTTAGATCTTTACCTGCTAACGGATGATTACCATCCAATATGATTGTTGATTCTTTCACTTCTGTAATCATTACTGGCAATTCATTCCCTTCTTGATCCATCATATGAAGTTCCATACCGGCAACAGGCTCGCCCATTTCAGCTGGTATTTGTGCTTTATCAAATTCAAAAAACATCTGCTCATTCAAAGGACCATAGCCTTCCAAATGTGGAATAACCAATGTTTTTGTTTCGCCTACAGACATATCGAGAACGCCATTATCAAAACCAAAAATAACCATGCCTTCGCCTACAGTGAATTCTAAAGGAGGTCTACCTTCTGAGCTATCAAACAACATTCCGTTTTCTGTCAACGTACCTTTATAATGCACTTGGATTGTATCTCCTTTTTTTACCTGCGCCATGGCTGAATATTTTTTTGCCGCCAAAGGTATGTATTTAATGCCCAATGAGGAAAATTTAATTTATTCGCCAACTAGTTCAGGATTACTGTAATGCTGTATAATTTTCAGAAAGATCTCTTCGATATGTTCAAGGCTATCGGCATGCACCAACAACATTCTAAAGTCTTTGATATGCGAAAGGCCTTTCAGGTAATTCGAATAATGTGGACGCATTTCTAAAATGCCCAATTTAGGCCCCTTCCATTGCAAGGAATGCATCAAATGTTTCTTGCACACTCGTATACGCTCTTCAATTGCAGGTGGCGCAAGCACTTCGCCTGTCGTTACATAATGTTTTATTTCATTAAAGATCCAAGGATACCCGATGGCAGCGCGACCGATCATAACACCATCTACACCATAGCGATTTTTATACTCTAGCGCTTTTTGGGGTGAATCAATATCACCATTTCCAAAAATAGGAATGTGTATCCGCGGATTGTTTTTCACCTTAGCGATCAACGACCAATCGGCTTCGCCTTTATACATCTGCGCGCGCGTGCGACCATGAATCGACAGAGCCTGTATACCCACATCCTGCAGACGCTCGGCCACCTCTTCGATATTCTTGGAATCATTATCCCAGCCTAAACGCGTTTTTACTGTCACAGGAATTTTAACCGAATCCACCACCGCTTTTGTTAAGGATACCATTTTAGGCAGATCTTTTAAGATACCCGCACCGGCGCCTTTACACACCACTTTTTTTACCGGACAACCAAAATTAATATCGCATAAATCAGGCGCAGTGGCTTCCACTATGCGTGCCGAAATACACATGGCTTCTTCGTCACCACCAAAAATTTGAATGCCAATAGGACGCTCATAATCGTAAATATCAAGTTTCTGACGACTTTTGATTGCATCGCGAATGAGACCTTCACTGCTGATAAATTCGGTATACATTAAATCAGCGCCATTTTCTTTGCACACGGCTCTAAACGGCGGATCGCTCACATCTTCCATCGGTGCTAGCAGCAACGGAAACTCGGGTAATTCTATGGGGCCAATTTTTATCACGGCGCAAAAGTAAGGCGGCGCGATGAGATATGTGTTGACAAAAACGATTTTATGCCGCCGGCAACCATTCGTAAATAATCAAACAGAACCTAAGTTTCTAGTTATTTTTTTTGCAATTTCGCATTTCATCTATTTTTTCAAACAATATCATTCATGAGTCATATTCTACAAACGCTTCTTTGACGTGACGAACATTCACAACCCGTTTATCAATGCCGAGTATGAAGCATGGCTT
>CAIRSV010000316.1 GCA_903881265.1 uncultured Bacteroidota bacterium | reverse complement strand
ACCTGCATCAAGGGCATTTGATTTACCCACACCTTCAAACGAGCCTACAATTGCTGGCATACGAGGTTCAAATAAGATAGCACTTTTCATCTTATTCTTACGCTCCACCAACGAGCCTATCATATCTACCGGAAAACTGAGTGTTAGGTTCTCACCGTTTCGTTCGACAACCGCTGTTTTGCTTGTAATAATTTTTAATTCAACACCGTCGAGATAAACTATTTTGTTACCATCAACGCTCACAATCTTATCCCCTTTTTGCAAGCCTATTTTATAAAAAATACTGTCCTGAAAAGCGATCCCATTTTTTAGTGAGGCCATCGGCACTTTTTGTTCACCCCATTTGAAGAGTATCATAGAAAAAATAAAAATCGCAAGCAGCACATTCACAATGATACCACCCAACATAATAATCAAACGTTGCCAAGCTGGCTTGCTTCTAAATTCCCATTCTTTTGGTGGCAATTTCATGGCTTCCTTATCCATGCTTTCATCGATCATGCCTGATATTTTTACATAGCCTCCTAGAGGCAACCATCCGATACCATATTCAGTATCACCTACTTTCTTTTTTAAGACAGAAAACCAAGGATCAAAAAATAAATAAAATTTTTCTACCCGACAACCAAACCATTTAGCGGTAATGAAATGTCCGAATTCGTGAAGAACAACGAGGATACTCAATGACAAAAGAAGTTGTGCGGCTTTGACCCCTACGGTAGCCCATTCGATAGCTAATAATTGCATAGATGTTTTCTGATGAGTTTGTTATTTGATTAATGAGGAAGCAAATTCTCTTGTTTCCCGGTTGCTTTGTATATAATCGTTCAGACTTGGTTTTTCGATGAAGGTCATTTTTTCCAAACAGGTTTCAATGATATCGCTCATTTCTAAAAAGCTGATTTTATTTTTAATAAAGGCATCGACTACTATTTCATTCGCAGCGTTAAGCACACAAGGCGCATTACCTCCTTGAAACATCGCATCTTTCGCTAAGGCCAAATTACGAAAGGTTTTGATATCGGCCGGCTCGAAGGTTAACGAAGGGTAGTTTTTAAACTGCAGTCGTTTGAAGTCATTCTTCACACGCTGCGGATACGCCAAGGCATATTGGATAGGAAGCTTCATATCAGGCAACCCCATTTGTGCTTTCATACTACCATCTTCAAACTGCACCATCGAATGAATCACCGATTGTGGATGAACGATAACTTCTATCTGCTCATTTTGTAAACCAAAAAGCCATTTGGCCTCGATCATCTCAAGTCCTTTATTCATCAAACTCGCCGAGTCAATTGAAATCTTAGCGCCCATGGTCCAATTAGGATGTTGAAGGGCATGATCTTTCTTTACATTGATCAAGTAATTTGGCTTCTTCCCAAGGAAAGGCCCGCCAGAAGCCGTTAAGATGATCTTTTCGATCGGATTATGTTGCTCCCCTACAAGACATTGAAAAATGGCTGAGTGCTCACTATCGACAGGAAGTATCAACGCATTTTTTGCCTTGGCCATCGCTGTCACAATATCACCAGCAACCACGAGTGTTTCTTTATTTGCTAAGGCAATCGTTTTCCCTTGTTCGATAGCCGCCAATGTTGACGACAGACCTGCATAACCAACAATAGCGGCCAACAATACATCATACGTATCGCTACCCGCAATATCGACCAGCGCTTTTTCACCAGCATAGACTTTGATATTGTCATTGGCGAGGGCTGCGTTTACTTTCTCATATTTAGATTCATCAGTGATGATAACAATATTCGGATGATATTGTTTAGCCTGCGTAATCAATAAGTCGGCATTGCTATGTGCCGATAATACTTCTAGCGAAAACAGATCGCTGTTCGTTGCAATCACATCAATCGCTTGTGTTCCAATAGAGCCTGTACTTCCAAAAATGGCTATTCTTCTTTTCATTTTCTGTTAATTCCTGTCCTGTATCTTAATTAAGGGCGATAAAGGTAACATTTAATGACTTTACTTTAGGAAACGAATTTTATTTTAACCTGATTTTAAACCTCTTTGTGAATCCCATGTCATAGGCCGCGTACAAAAAATAACAAAATGACACACACCCCTTTTAAACTAGGGCTTTTCGCCCTTGCCATCACGGCCACCTTGCTTCTAACCGATTGCAATAGAAAAAATAAGAACAACGACAGCGACACAGAAGTAGCCGCTGACAATGCCATCAGCGAATCGGCCTACAATGATGTTTTAAATATTGCCGACGACGCCTCCGATAAAAACACCGGCGATAATCTAAGCAATTACAAAACGTCAAGTAACTGCGCTACGGTCACGCACGACACACTTAGCACACCAAAGACCATCACCGTTGATTTTGGCGCTACCAACTGCCTCTGCAATGATGGCCGATACCGACGAGGAAAAATTCTTGTCAGCTATACAGGCCACTATCGTGATTCGGGCAGTGTGCATACGATCACCTTTGATGCGTATGCTGTCAATGACCGTCAAATTATGGGGTCAAAAACAGTCACCAATATGGGCCTTAATTCATTCGGACATAGTTATTTCAGCATCATTGTCAATGGCTTGATTATTAAACCTACCGGCGATTCTATCACATGGAACTCAAACAGGACTAGAGTTTGGACTCAGGGCGATTCAACACAAACCCGCTTAGATGATGTCTACGAAATCACAGGCTCTGCCTCAGGAACAAAAGGATCAACGAGTTATACCATGACCATTATACAGCCCTTGGTAAGACATATGGATTGCAACTGGATTTCATCAGGAAAAATAGAATTGCAACCTTCAGGTAAACCATTACGTACGATTGATTATGGTACCGGCACTTGCGATAATACCGCAACAGTCACTATCAACGGAAGTGCTTATACCATTACACTTCCTTAAACCAACTACCACCGAAAGAGCCTTACGTGATGTTTACGTGAGGCTCTTTTGTTTATAGTTGCACCTTCATTTTGCGCTGCGAATGAGAGGTGGTGTATGAATCAGACAAATATTTTGAAGAAAAAACAAACGAATTAATGCATTTGCATTACTTTTAAACCCTTATTACAAGTGATTATGCTTAAGAGAATGCCATTAAAACAGATTTGTGTATTGATTTCATTAACAATCGTGCTTTTCAGTGCTTGTGTGCGGGAAAGAGATACAGACACGATAATGGCAGGTGATGTGGCCATGCATGAATTCTTATTTCACGATGCCGCAGACTTGGCCGATGATGCTGCCACAAAAAATACAGGCGATAATCTTTCTAATTACAAAACCAGAGGCTATTGCGCTGTATTGACGCATGATACCAATAGCAATCCACGCACTATTGTGATTGATTTTGGTGCGGCGAATTGTATGTGCAATGATGGCAGAACAAGACAAGGAAAAATTATGGTTTCCTATACTGGCCGCTACGCTGATACAGGAAGTATTCATACCATCACATTTGATAATTACTTTGTCAATAATTATCACGTAATGGGCAGCAATGTGGTTGAGAATAAAGGATTGAATGCCTCATCAAAACCTTATTTCAACAGTGCAATCGATGGCAAGGTGATGAAACCCGGTGTGGCCGATACCTTGTATTATCAAGCAAACAAAACCATTACTTGGACCGAGGGCAGCACGACGCCAATTTGGGGCGACGATATCTACGAGATTACAGGAAACGGTTCTGGCCAAAACGAATTTAAAACATATTATGCCATGACCATTACGCAACCATTGATAAAAGAAGTATTGGGTTGCCGTTTTATCAATAAAGGCAGAATAGAAATGCAGCCACAAGGCAAAGCATTACGCACTATCGACTTTGGTAATGGCAAGTGCGACAATGATGCCACTGTCACTATCAACAACAAAGTGTTCAATATTAAGTTGAACTAATCCTTTTCGCGTTCGTTCAAACGTTTAATGCGTATTCGCACTATGGAATACTCATTAAGAGACCTACGTTTTATAAAAATTGAATACTACATTTACACCATGACATCTTGTGTACACTATTCATGTATTATTTAATCTACCCCTTCTTATATCTTCTTTCGCTACTGCCGTTTTGGGTCTTATACGGCTTGTCTGATGTCCTTTATCTGATATTGGGTAAGATAATCAAATACAGAAAAGACATCATTCAGGAAAACTTGTCTATTTCCTTCCCTGAAAAGACAGCGAACGAAATACAGGAAATCACAAAAAAATATTACTGTCATCTTTGCGATAGTATTGTTGAAACCATCAAGATGATTTCTATTTCAAAAGAAGAACTTGCTCGTCGAATGAAATGCAATTGGGAGGTCTTTGATTCAATGACGATACAAAACCGAAACGGGCAGAGTTATATGTCGCATCAGTTTAACTGGGAATGGGCCACACTCCTATGCAATTGGCATGTGCCGCGACGCTTCACTGGTTTGTATATGCCACTAACCAATGCGGCCTTTGAACGACTATTTCTAAACATACGTGGAAGAGCTGGTATGAAACTCGTGAGAGTGCAAGACATGCAAAAAGAAATGACTGCTATTCAACAAGACAAGACCCTTTGGGGTTTCATCGCTGATCAGAATCCGAGTGATCCGAAACGAGTCTCTTGGAATGACTTTTTGAACCGCAAAACTGCCTTCTTTAAAGGACCTGAGTTTGTTGCCCGACGATATAACAATTTGGTGTATTTCGGTGAAATCATCAAACTCAAGCGGGGCTATTATGAGATAAAAATGAAGCTGGCATTTGAGCATCCAAACGAAACGAAGGAGGGTGAGCTAACAGAAGCCTATGTTCGTTTTTTTGAGGACAGCATCAAACGCCAGCCTGAGAATTGGGTTTGGTCACATCGAAGGTGGAAACATATCTATCCTGAAAAAAATCTCTAAGTATTTCTCCAACTTCGCGGACCAACTAAGTTACATGGTATAGATTCTAATCATGTTTCAAAAGTGGAATAATAAGTTGAGACTGACAATAGTATGCTTGTTAATACTATCTTTAATTTTTCAACACGCTATGAACAGCCTGTTTTAACGACTAGAATATGAACATCGGATTGTATTTCGGAAGCTTTAATCCCATTCACGTGGGCCATTTGATTATTGCGAATCATATACTCAATCATTGCGCATTAGACCGGATTTGGTTTGTGGTTTCTCCGCAAAATCCATTAAAGGAAAGTGCTAGTTTGTTGAATGAACATCATCGTTTTCATCTAGTGCAACTTGCCATTGAAAATGAGCCTGCGTTCAATGCTAGCAATATTGAATTTACGATGGCACGTCCTTCGTATACCATTGACACACTGACGTATTTAACTGAGAAGCATCCGCAACATACGTTTAGTGTTATTATGGGTAGCGATAGTTATCAGAATATCAGCAAATGGAAAAACTACAAACAATTAATCGCGCACTATGCCATTTTAATTTATCAGCGCCCAAATTGTCCTGTCGAAGGTTTACCGAATGAACGAATACAAGTTCTTGACGCACCACTATTGGATATTTCATCAACCTATATTCGTACCCTTATCAAGGCGAAGAAATCAATTCGATATCTAGTGACCGATGAAGTAATGAATGATATTATGGCAAATGGGTATTATAAGAAATAATATTTTCTATTCTTTTTCGAAGACCAAATTCATGCCACCTTGCATCAAGTTGAATGATGGTATATTACCTTCTTTATCTTTCGTGAATAGTATTTTTACACCGGCCGCTTCGAACTTATATTCAAGATCTGACACTTTGTCAAGTGGGAATGAGGGTTGACCTGTTGCCTGAGCAGTGATTTTATCGCCATTCATTTTGATCGTTATTTTCATGCTGGCCACACTGCTGTTATACATCCCTTCGAGAGAAGCTGATTCTTCTTTATTGAGTATCCTTTTTTCAAACGTGGGAATTGTATATGGTTTTTTATAGTATAAGCTTAAGACGGCAATCGACAGATCGTTCAGCACATAATTCATTCCGTTGCTTAGGATACAAAAGGCCAGTTTATCATCAGGGAAATAACCAAGTACCGACTCGAAACCATCGATACCACCCGTATGTCCGTATCCTTTTTTAGGACCGAAGGGAATCTGAAAGATGCCTTTACCATAATTATCCTTGATGGTTTTCATTTCATTGAATGAGGCTTCGCTTAGTAGTTTGCCCGCAAATAAGGCTTCAATGAAATGACATAAATCAGCTGGTGTAGAAACAATAGCACCGGCACCCCGAGGAATACTCATATCGGTTTCGGTTGATTTGTTCCATTGCCCGTTTTCAAATGCATATGAACGGGCAATTTGCGGTTCAGGATGATTGGTTGCTACTTTGGTTTCGAAAAGATTGGCCTTTTTGCAAATTCGTTTTTGCAATTCATCGGCATAGGAATGACCCGTCAATTTCTCGATGATGAGGCTGAGCAAGACATAATTGGTATTGCTGTATGAGGCTTTGGTATCGGGCTCAAAATCGGCGGCTTGCTTTTCAAAAACAGCAATCAACTGAGCCTCGGTCATCGGTTTCTCCATATAGGTTGCATAGATGCTGTCATCGGTAAAATTATGCAGACCGCTTCGGTGGTTCATGAGATTAGAAACCGTGATCGAGTTGCTGTTGGGCAAAGAGGGAAAAAAGGCACTCAACTTCGTATCGGGTTTTACTTTGTTTTCGTCGATGAGTTGAAACATCATAACGGCTGTAAACATTTTGGTGATGGAACCTATATGGTACAGGGTGTGCGCATCTGCCTTTCTGTTTTTTTCAATATCGGCATAACCGATGCTGTTGGCATATGTAATCTTTCCGTTTTCAGATACACACATACTCAGCATTCCTTTCTGATGAGTATCCAAGGCATTGCACAATTGATTGAATTTAGCCGTGTCTATCTGAGCGAACAATGAAATTTGCAGGAGCAAAAAAGCAAGCATTGCGAATATTTTTTTCATGTACATAGTATTTCGCAGCAAAAGTAAAGTTCATTTCTCAGAACTAACATAAATAGTGGAAGATCGGTTGGGCTTTTTTAAACCTTAATTACTCGACATGCTTTATCTCATGCGAAAAATCGTGATTACCAATGCCGTTTGAATATTGAAAAACTAGTAATGCCTGACACTTTAATGATCAATCAAAATTGGATCCATCGCAAAGTCCGATAACCTGATAAAAGTACTTTGAATTGTATGTTGTATGGAATGCAGCTAAAAGTTTATTGCCCGCTAGCTGCTATAACTGCAATAGCTGTAATATAAACGCAAGTACCGACAATATAATTTACCCAAACTTTTGTTTTTTTCATACGATGCGCTTTTGTCGCATAGCCCTTATGATAATCTTGATTATTCATTAAATTAGAAGATGGGTATCCTAAGTTATATTCTTTTGGCGGATTGGAAGAACAAGTAATAGCTGGTATTAATCCAAGAAGAGGATTTAATAGTGCCGTTACAAGAAATGTCCCTGTAAATTTTGCTCTATAAAATCGAGAGGCGTCAAACTGACCTCGGGTATATAAATCATGCCCTGTCGTTCGTGAGGTATCTTCATCGGTTTCTTTGTCATCAGCCGCAACTGCAATACTTCCATCTTCATAACGAATCATCGAGATATCAGATTGCTCAGCGATAAATGTTGGCCCACTTTGATTTGAAAAATCCTTGTACTTAACTTCAAATTTTCCTACTTCTAGGATTTTGGCTTTAATTTCTTTACCTGATTTCAGGGTAATTAGGTCTTGAGAATAACCAACTGTCATTGCGACAAGTGTGAAAGAAAGAATCATAATTATTTTTTTCATTTTCATTCGTATTTTTTATTATTTATTTTTTTACATTGTTTAGAATGGAAATGTACTATTTAAAGTGTAAATATTAACATGTAAAAAATAATTAGTCTAATTTTATTTTGACACTTTATTATTTTTTTATTTTATCTAAATCTATATATCCTTAGTGCCATAAGCCTTTATACATCTTTGCACATTATAAAATATAGCTTATTTGCCATATTTAACTAACAAACTTTTTTTTAATGATTGTCCTGCATGCTATGCTAAAAAATTAGTTTTACATACAACCTTACATTCCACCATGATTATCTCGACACCCAATAATCTTGAAACTCTCATAAACCTTTCGAACACTGTGTTTAGAAAATTATCGTACGAATTATTTTAATTCACAATACGTTTCTGACATTGGTACCTGCTGATATTCATTCGAAAATTCGTTACATTTAGTTCGTGCATTGTTCTTATTGTCTTTAATAATGTAGGTTTTAAATTTTCCTCCAGGATTGTAGCACTCGCAAGTGTGTTCCTGCTTACATCCAATAACAATGACAATTGCAACACTAACTAAATAGATTTTTATATTTTTCATGGTGCCCTCTTTATTTTTTTGTTACTTAAATTGCTTAGCCTCTTTAAATATAACAAATTATTTTTTACAAGCTACTAAGTTAACGCAGCATTTTATAATTTTTAAACCCAACATACATATTGCACCACCGGTTGACTTGTATTATGCAACTATTATGTTCCATTCCATTTTCTTTAACAACTCGAGGCGGTCACTATTTGATGTAAATGATGATT
>CAIRSV010000315.1 GCA_903881265.1 uncultured Bacteroidota bacterium | reverse complement strand
TGGTTTCAACACCATTTCCGGCAATCTCATGATCGCGATTGACTTTCTTGACATCCAGATTTTTTTGCATCAGTGATTCCTGATAATCCCACGCCTCTTTATAGGCGATACGTCCTAAATGCTGATACTTGACTTGCAACTGATTCATCGGGCAAATATAGTTCAGTCGTATGAGAGAATGCGCTTTACGCTTATCAGACAACTGTATTGCGATTACGTCTTTCCATTTTGTTGCGAAGCAAACGCTGAATTCTAGCAAGCCATATTCGTTCACGTAAAAAGAAAAACTACCTTCGTACTTCAATCGTATTCAGTTATGAAAAAGTCAGGAATAGTGTTGCTTTGTATGGTAGGCTTCTTCGCATGCAAGCAAGAAAAAAACACCTTTACGTTAGACGGCCACATTGAACGAATGGAGGCAGGTGAACTATATTTTGTGCAATCAGGAAAAGAAAACGATATCGATACGGTTAAGGTTGTGAATGGGCGTTTTGTCTATAAAGGAATCCTTACTGAGCCGACGGTGTATATGATCAATTTCGGCGAAAACGAGCAACCTGCTTTTGCTATATTAGAACCCGGACATTTGACTTTACGCTATGAAAAAGACAATAGTCGAAGTCTGCGTATGCAAGGTGGAAAGGAACAAACGATCTATAGTAATTTTATGAAGGCGTGTGAACCCACTATCAACAAGATGGATTCAATTGGTCGTGTGGCAGGTGAATATGAATACGATTCGATTATTATGAAACAACTCACTGTGCTCTTCAATCAATATGATGCTATCCTGCGTGATGAACAACTAGCATTTATCCATCAACATAGCAATGATATAGCCACGGCCTTCATTGCTATTAATTATCTCAACGCCAAACAAAGTACCACAAGTGATGAAGTTCAATCGATCTATACGACACTCTCACAACGAGTGCAGCAGACTTTTTATGGCAAGAAATTGGCTTCGTTGCTTCAACTAAAAAAAAGCACCGATATCGGTCAGCTCGCACCTGATTTTACCTTGCCTGATATAAACAATAAACCCATTTCATTATCTTCTTTTAAAGGAAACATAACCTTGCTTGATTTCTGGGCTAGTTGGTGCTCACCTTGTCGTGCTGAAAATCCGAATGTGGTTAAGGCCTACAAAAAATATCACCCTAAAGGACTTGAGATACTCGGTGTTTCTCTCGACAGCAAAAAAGAGAATTGGCTTCAAGCGATTGCGCAAGATCAACTTACATGGACGCAAGTAAGCGAACTCAGCGGCTGGGACGGTAAGGTAGCTGCGCAATTTGGTATACAATCAATTCCTTCTAATTTCTTACTTGATAAGGAAGGACGCATCATCGGCAAAGACTTACGTGAAGCAGAACTGATGAATAAACTCGATGAACTATTCAAATAATCTTTACTTTTGGCTCTCATGAAACAACTACTTTTTATTCTCTCGGCTATGATGGCGTTGCAGGCTTCGGCAGAAACGAAACAAGGCAACTTTACCCTCAATGGAAAAGTGACTGATACAGAAACTGGTTTTGTATTTATCCGTAACCTTACCAAACAGCTACCTGATACCGTTCGTATTGTGAACGGTGAATTTAAGTATAGTGGGCAAACAGAACCTGGCACCCCATATGTTGTTACCGATGAAGCCAATAAGTATCAACTATTTTTTGCCGAGCCCAATGCCAATATGCATATGATACTGAAGCGAAAGGACATGCAGGTGACCTTCATCGATGGTTCAAGTGCGCAGGAAATCTTTCGTACCTTACTCATTGCGCAAAATCCGCTGCAAGGTGTTGTTGATCAATTGCAACAAGAAAGTTCTACGCCTGGAGTCAATCGCGATAGCATACAGCAATTGATATTGCAAATCAACAATCAACGCAATGCAAACTTTTATCGCTTCTTGAAAGAGAACGGCAATTCGGAAGTGGCGGCTTTTCTTATTTACAGTTCCATTTCAAACGAACGCGGCATCGATGCTAATCTTGCTGATACTATGTATTCATTTCTGAATGGGCCTGCTAAAACTTGTTTCTACGGCGTTGAAACACAGAAGTCGATCAATAAACTACGGGCTGTGACAGTTGGCTATATGGCACCCGATTTCACACAACCCGATACAACCGGAAAAAATTATTCACTTTCTGCGTTCAAAGGAAAGTATCTGCTTGTCGATTTTTGGGCCAGTTGGTGTGGACCTTGCAAGGGCGAAATACCTTTTATGAAAGAAGCCTATGCGCATTTTCATGACAAGGGTTTTGAGATATTGAGTGTGTCGCTCGATGATAAACGAGAAGCTTGGATGAATGCCTTACGACAATTTAAAATGCCTTGGGCCCAGGTTTCAGATGTCAAAGGATTTCGAAGTGTCGTGAATGAACTCTATCCAATTCCATCCATTCCTAAAACGCTACTGCTCGATCAGACAGGCAAAATCATCGCAACCGATTTAAGAGGTCCTGCGTTGGATAGTAAGCTTGAAGAATTACTTGGAAAATAAATCGATGATTTGATGGAAGGATCGATTGCTATTTCTTCCATGACATGATTGTCTTTTTAATCTCCTTGAGCCATGTTCGTTTGAACACAAGTGCAGCTACTATGATCATGAGAATGAATGGCCATATATGCAAGAGCGCAATCAGTAAAATAGAAAAGGCATAGCCGCCAGTTTTGATTGCTTGATATGCCTTCACATAAAATGGTTCATGCAAATCGTGTATGGTAGCGGTCTTTGACTTCTCAATGTATGAATGTCCTTGAAGGTAAATATCAAACCATAAAAATCGTGTTCGATAATGTAATTTGCTGTAATCAGTTTTTCGCGTGATAGCCACTTCGTTTTGATGGTCTGCATACGCTGCTTCTTTTAGGTTGGTTGGGTTAGTGTCAAGTGAAGGCTTTGTTTTTGCGAACGCTGATTTTTCAGTGAGGTCTTCAGTTATATCGTCTTCGTCCACAAGCAGTTTGTCAATACTCGCATTCATGGATAGCATAGTATGAATAAAGGAATCGGATTGTTCAATAGGTACTTTAACTTTCATAAATCCTTGTGGATTGATATGGCTGATAATCATGCTGGAATCCAAACTGCAAGCGATTTCTTGTTGATATTCTCTATTTGAATTCACTTCATAATGGAGCACTTGTCCGTTCATTGTATTAACTGCAGACATGATGGTTTTGATATTAGCAGATACATCATCTACTTGTAATTTAATTTCAGCGGACTTGATCACAATTCGTGTTGTGTCATTCGGCGATTCATCGTCATCAATCGAAGCGCTTGTGTTTGATTTGTTTGCTGATACTGATCTGTCTTGTTCACCGCAGGATATAAACAATAGGATGACTGTGCTCCATAGGAACAGGATTTTTTTGTTTGTCATGATAAAATGATTTTTACATTAATCATCATTTACATCAAATAGTGACCGCCTCGAGTTGTTAAAGAAAATGGAATGGAAATCATGCCGTTGAACAATACAGGCCAACCGGTCTTCCAAGATTTATGTTAGTTCTAAGAAATGAACTTTACTTTTGCTGCGAAATACTATTTACATGAAAAAAATATTCGCAATCCTTGCTTTATTGCTCCTGCAAATTTCATTGATCGCTCAGATAGACACGGCTAAATTCAATCAATTGTGCAATTCCTTGGATACTCATCAGAAAGGAATGCTGAGTATGTGTGTATCTGAAAACGGAAAGATT
>CAIRSV010000314.1 GCA_903881265.1 uncultured Bacteroidota bacterium | reverse complement strand
TTAACACCTTTACCGCCGCGGTTTGTGATACGATATATTTCTTCCCATTCTTTTGTTTCTTCATTGAAATAATCCAGGTTCGTACGTTTACCAATTCCTTTCTCAGAAACTACCAATATAGTCTTAGTTTTATCGTCTTTATTTACACATGCCATACCCACAACTTCATCAGTCAAATCATCGACTTCGATACCTGTGACACCAATGGCACCTCGACCCGTTGGACGGACTTTCTCTTCAATGAAACGTATAGCCCTACCCGATTTCACGGCCATCATAATATAGCAATTACCATCTGTCAAGGCTGCTTCCAATAACGTATCGCCTTCATTGATCGTGATGGCATTGACACCATTCTGACGCGGCCTAGAGAAGTCTTTCAATCGAGTTTTTTTAACTATCCCTTGTTTTGTACAAAGTACAATATAATGACTGTTGACATATTCTTCATTAGACAGATTTGGAACTGTCAGAATCGTTTTTATTTTTTCGCCTGGAGGCAATTGTAGCACATTCTGTATGGCTCGCCCTTTACTATTTTTCTCACCTTGTGGCACTTCATACACCTTCAGCCAATGACAGCGACCATTGTCGGTAAAGAACAATAATGTCGCGTGTGTCGATGCAATGAACAACTGATCGATATAGTCTTCATCGCGTGTCTTGCCACCCATCGCACCTCGTCCACCACGTCGTTGAGAACGATACTCAGTAGCTGATGTACGTTTGATATAACCTAAGTGAGATACGGTTATTACCACATCTTCTTGTTCAATCAAATCTTCGATACTTATTTCACTCGCTAAATATTCAATCTCAGTTTTACGTTCGTCTCCAAATTTCTTTTTCACGTCAGCCATCTCTTCTTTAATCAGGTCGAAACGCATGCCTTCATTACTCAATAATTCCTTCAAGTGAGCGATCACTTTCATAACTTCTTCAAATTCCTGATGAATCTTATCACGCTCCATACCTGTCAAACGTTGCAAACGCAATTCAAGAATCGCCTTCGCCTGAATGTCTGACAGTTCAAAATTTGTCATCAATCCTTCTTTCGCTTCATCTGGTGTGCGCGACTCTCGAATGAGCTTAATCACAGCATCCAGATTATCTAACGCAATTAAATACCCTTGTAAAATATGGGCGCGCTCTTCAGCTTTTTTCAATTCAAACTGTGCTCGTCTCACCACCACTTCGTGACGGAACTTCACAAATTCACTGATCAGATCCTTCATATTCAACACACGTGGACGACCACCCACAAGCGCCACATTATTGATACCGAATGAGGTCTGCATATCGGTATATTTATACAATTGATTGACGATTACATTCGCAATCGCATCTTTTTTCAAATCAATGACGAGACGCATTCCATCTCTGTCACTTTCATCACGCACATCGCTTACGCCTTCAATTACTTTTTCATTGACCAATTCAGCAATACGCTTATGCAACATCGCTTTATTGACCTGATAAGGCAATTCATGAATAATTATTTGCTCTTTACCATTTTTAATCGTTTCGATGTTCAGTCGACCTCTCACAACCACACGCCCACGGCCTGTTTCAAAGCCCTGACGAACACCTTCCATACCGTAAATGATACCGCCAGTAGGAAAATCAGGCGCCTTGATATGCGTCATAATTTCGGCAATCGTAATATCACGATTATCGATATAGGCGCAAATAGCGTCGATTGTTTCACTAAGGTTATGTGGCATCATATTGGTGGCCATACCGACCGCAATACCTGATGAACCATTCACAATCAATTGCGGAATCCTTGTCGGCATCACGGTCGGTTCCTTCAAGGTATCATCGAAGTTATTTTGAAAATCGACTGTATCCTTATCCAAATCCTCAATCATAGCCTCGGCTATACGTTGCATACGCACCTCGGTATAACGCATAGCAGCGGGACTGTCTCCATCAACCGAACCAAAGTTACCTTGTCCATCAATCATCATGTAGCGAAGACTCCAAGGTTGTGCCATACGTACCATCGTATCGTAGACACTTGTATCACCGTGAGGGTGATATTTACCAAGC
>CAIRSV010000313.1 GCA_903881265.1 uncultured Bacteroidota bacterium | reverse complement strand
TCGCTTTTTTACGCAATCGTTCAATAATCTTTGCATGCCCGAGATGAACGCCATCGAAAGTACCTATGGTGAGCACCGGGTTTTTGAAGGGTGGTAAATTATCTAATCCTTTGAACACTCTCATCATATCATCATCAAGTCTGTTTGTGCAAATGTACTAATTCAGGACATAGTAGCGGAAATTTTTGATATCGCTAATCAGTCAATCAGCTGGGTCTTGAGGGTATGTGATGAACGACTATATTTTGTCAAATAAAATTTTACAGCATCACAATCTGTCCTTATTTTTACGCGAACAGGATAAATTCTTTAATATGAAAAAAATAGTGTTAGCCTTTCTTCTTTTAACATTGACAACGTCTTCGTTTGCTAAAAAGCATAAAAATAAATTTGTGGTCATCGAAACGACCATGGGTACCATTAAGGTTGAAGTGTATGCCGATGTGAAGCAACATGCAGATAATTTTCTGAAGCTTGCGGGCGAAGAATTTTTCGATAGTATTTTATTTCATCGGGTGATACCGTCATTTATGATTCAGGCTGGCGATCCTAAAAGTAAGAGTGCCTCTAAAGGTGAGCTTCTAGGAAACGGCGATCTTGGATATAAGGTGCCTGCTGAGTTTATGGATCAATATCATCATCGTCAAGGTGCGCTAGCAGCGGCTCGTGATAATAACCCTGAAAAAGCGTCTAGCGCCTGTCAGTTTTATATTGTTCAGGGAAAAACATACACAGATTCTGAACTTGATGGTATTGAACAAAGTCTTAAGAGGAAGATGACCGAACAGGCAAGAAAAGATTATAAGACATTTGGGGGAACGCCGCATCTTGATGGTTCGTATACCGTATTCGGGCAGTTGGTTGAAGGTCAGGATGTGGTGCAAAAAATTACGATGGCGCCACGTAATAATACGGACCGACCGCTTGAAGATATTAGAATAGTAAGCACTAAAATCAAGAAAAAAAATAAGCACGCTCGACATTAAATGTGTCGTTTATTCCCAGCGTTTTCCAAAACGAAAATCAGCGTAGAAATTAATGAAATAGGCTGTATTCTTTGTATTTGTCATAATATCAATCTGTGTTGTATAGAGTTCAGCGCTAGCACCTATTTCCACGCCTAAAAATGATTTACGGGAAGCTGAATAATCGAAATTGAAACCAGACTTAAGATGTATGCCCGGCTTGATGCTTATTTCGTTCATTCCTTTTGTGAAACTGCTACCGCCTAAGATAGTCTGACGATTATTGAGGTCTAAAAAATACGCTTTATTTTCTTCTGAATATTTTTCATATTTTCTTACATAGCTATTCCCTTCCGGAACCCATAAATCAAGATAATATGGTTTCAGTAAGCCAATAGACAATCCACCATTGTATACCCAGTTGATGATGACACTTTTCTTATCCAATTTACCCGTCAACTCCTTGGAGCCTCCTATGCCAATTTTTAACTGATAAAAATTATTCACTTTGCCATATTTGTAGGGAATGGGTTTGATAGAAAAGGTATCAATCAAGGTACCTGACGTGCGTGTTTCTTTCGGATGTTTTTTTTCTGAAAGATCAATTGAAAAAAAGATTGTTTTATGGTCCTCATTATTCAGAAAGCCGCGATTGATAAACACTGTCCAGCCATCGCTGTTCAGTCTGAATCCTCCGCTCATCTCTTGTGTCAGTGGTAGGATTATTTTTTTTCTTCCTGAAAGGAGAATTTCTTGCCGTTGTGCTTGTTGCCGTTTTCTGTTTTCTGTCTCTGCGAGTCGGGCAGCTTTTAAAGAATCTCGTTTGAATTCGCGGATGGAATCAGACCTTGTGAATTCGGTTTGTGTATATTCTTCGTCGGATGATTTTTTCTTGTTCTTTTTCTTCGCTCGTTCAGTTTCTTTTCTTTTTATTTCGCGCAGTTTCTTTTTCTGTTGTATCGAATCGCGACGTGCCATCTGTATGGCTTTACTAGAATCAGACTTTGCCTTATTAGCCATCCTGATTGAATCGGCTTTCAATGATGTCCCCTTCGTTTGAGCAACGCAGTTCAACTGTTCTAGGCAGCAAAAGGTCAATATGAAAAAAAAGTATTTCAAGCAACATCAAAACTACTGTAAATTTACGTAAAAACATATGCATATGACTTCTCAAGTGCTTTATACGTCTGAGTTAAGAACCCAGGCTACCCATCTTCAAAGTGGCTCAATCATTGAAACAGATGCGCCTAAAGACAATCAAGGAAAAGGTGAACGATTCAGTCCGACCGATTTAGTAGCTACAGCCTTAGGATCTTGTATGGTAACGATTATGGGCATTGCAGCCCGAACACATGATATCGATATCGAGGGTACGAACATAGATATTGAAAAAATAATGGTTGCAGATCCGCAACGACGAATCGGTGAAATAAAGGCCTCCTTTCATTTCCCTGCAGATAAACAATACAATGATAAGGAGCGAAAGATACTGGAGCAAGCGGCCACAACGTGTCCGGTTTTCTTAAGCCTTCACCCGGACATTAAAAAAACCATCGATTTCAATTGGCGTTAAAAGAGTATTCATCTCATAAAAAAATCCCGCATTAAGCGGGATTTTTTTTACTTATTTCAATAAAGATTATTTTTGATATTCACTTCTGATGATACCATAAAACTGGAATGTTTTCATTTTGTATCCTCTGTCAATATAGTTATCCGTATCACCTACTTCAGGAATAGTGACCCAATCCTTACTTTTTGACTTGAACCAACGATAGACTGCTACATGATTTGCTTCACGACGAACAGGTGCATAAAATTGTAAACGTTTTCCTGTATACCCTTTTAATTGCATATCACTGTCGGTCAATTCGTCCTCAGCAATACTAGCGAAATCTCTTGTTAAAGGGTTTTCCCAACGATATACCGCTACGCGGTCTGGACCTGGGGATTTGTATGCATAAAACAAAAACGTCTTATCCTTGTATTTCCATTGTAATAACTGTCCTTCTTGAATTTCGCCATTGGCTAAGGTTACATAATTATTGTCTTGAACATTCAACCAACGATATACTGCTACTAAATCTTCGTTTGCTGAAGCAATTTGTGCAACGGCGTTGTTACTTAACGTAAGGATGGCAAAGAAAGCAACGACGCTATAAATTATTTTTCTCATAATGAATTTCTATTTTTGAGAATACAATGATAGTAAAATCATTTTAATAAATAAACATTTTTCCCACACTATTTTTAAAAGCATTCCACGAATAGCCGCTTTGTCTGTAAATATTCCTTTTTGCAAGGCAAATCTTTGATTTTACTATGTAAACACTACTCAGATTTTTGACGGATTATTGATTTTTGACCATTGTGCCGATGTAATTTGCTCTAAACGTATAGAGTTGAGTCAAGAACCTACGCTTTCTGACAAGTCAATGTGCAATTCTACTCGAACGATTCAAACGAATAGTTTCAGTTGATTATTTTCGTTTTCGTTTGTTGTGGTTGTTTTATCCTTACATAAAATTTAATATGCAACCGAGAGGAAACACATAGAACAAGGCACCATAAAAATAATCACGCGATGAATCGTACTAGCCAAGCAGTCATTTTTTAGAAACAAGTAGTTCTCTTTTTATTGATGGCACAATCCACAATAAGCCATTCACAAATTGTCAAAATATTGTTTGATGCCACTAAGGCTCAAATGTCGGCTAATGCCGATTGGGTGATTGATGCCGACTTGAATAATCTTGGTTATAATGCGGCAGGCAATATGCTTACTGGACTTGGTAGCGAAGCGAATCCGCAAGGGATACCCACACCAGCGCAAATTGGTATTACGGCCACCACGCCTGAAACATTCTGGACGGTCGACTTAAGTTCATGGACAGTAGACTGCGTAAAAAAAGGCTATAAAGTAGAGTCTCTTCCGTATAATGATCGTTTGACCTATGGCAACACGGCACACGCAAAAGACTTGAAAAATTACACGGTCCTTGTTATTTGTGAACCTAATATTTTATTTACAGCCTCACAGAAGAATGCCATTGTGAACTTTGTAAAAAATGGAGGTGGTTTATTTATTATAGCCGATCACGATTCTAGTGACCGCAACAACGATGGCTTTGATTCGCCCTATATTTGGAATAATTTATTTACGACTAATACCGTGAAGACAAATCCGTTTGGTGTGACGTTTGAAGAGGCAATTTATCTTGCTGGAAAAGGAGTTTATGTTGTTTCGTTGACCACATCGGAAGGACGTGTTGTCAAATCAATGGCTATTAAATAATTCCTCTATACTCGTTTGATGTTTGCACCCAATGCTTGCAGACGGATGTCGATATTCTGATAACCTCGATCAATTTGTTCGCTGTTTTGAATAATACTTTTTCCTTGCGCAGAAAGAGCGGCTATCAACAAAGCTAGTCCGGCTCTGATATCAGGCGATGACATAGTATTGCCTCTCAACGAAGATTGTTTATCTAAGCCAACAACCACCGCACGATGAGGATCACACAGCACAATTTGCGCGCCCATATCGATGAGCTTATCGGTAAAGAACAAACGGCTTTCAAACATTTTTTGATGAAAAAGTACGGTGCCTTTTGCTTGCGTGGCTACTACTAATGCGATACTCACTAAGTCGGGCGTAAAGCCAGGCCATGGATGATCGTAGATTGTCAGGATATCACCGGTAAGAAAACGCTGTATCTTGTAATGTTCCTGCGCCGGAATATGAATATTATCTTTTTGAATTTCCATTTGTATGCCCAGTCTGGCAAAGGTGTCTGGAATGCAACCAAGGTATTTTACATTGCAATCTTTGATCAGCAAATCGCCGCCAGTCATCGCTGCCATACCGATAAAAGAACCTACCTCAATCATATCGGCTAAAATGGTATGATCGCAGCCTTTAAAGCTGTCGGCATCCACGCCTTGTATTGTCAATAAATTAGAACCAATGCCACTAATACGCGCACCCATGCGATTAAGCATACGGCAAAGTTGTTGCAGATAAGGTTCACAAGCAGCGTTATAGATACGGGTCTTTCCTTTGGCCACCACCGCTGCCATTAATATATTTGCAGTACCAGTTACCGAAGGTTCGTCGAGTAGCATATAGGTTCCTTTCAGTTCCTTGGCCTCGAGTTTAAAAAAATGTTCTTCATCGTTGTAATGATAGGTAGCACCTAATTTTTCAAACCCAAAAATATGCGTATCCAATCGACGACGACCAATTTTATCACCGCCGGGTTGAGGGATATAGGCTTTTTTAAAACGTGCAAGTAATGGACCCGCAAGCATTACGGCGCCGCGAAGTTTGCCAGATTTCTGTTTGTATGCTGGGCTAATTAGAAATTCTAAGTTGATATTTTTTGCCTGAAAGCTGTATTCGTTTGGCGAATGTTTTTCAACTTCAACGCCCAAGTCCTGAAGAAGTTCAATGAGCATGCGCACATCCAGGATATCGGGTATGTTGCGTATGGTGATTTTTTCCTTGCTGATGAGGGTACAAGCCAATACTTGCAAGGCTTCATTTTTTGCTCCTTGAGGAGTTACCTCGCCCGAGAGCGGGTTGCCTCCATAAATTTCAAAACTGTTCATATGCTGCAAAGTACTAAAAGAGCTGAACGCTTAAAGATTATTCGCGTTATTTTTTTTCTTGAACTTGAACTTATTATTTCGGTTGCTATTGCCCATATTACCCATGTTTGGATTGCGATTTCCATTGTTACCTCGGTTATTATTATTTCGGTTGAAGGCTCGTTTAGAAAGCCCTTGAGGGTTTACAGGATTGATGGTAGGAAGGTCTGAGCTATCGACAAAATCTTTAAACTTCAACGTTGGATCATAGGTCAATTGTCCTTTACTGATGAGCGACAATTCATCTTTAATCATATCGTCGTGTATAGCTTCTTTGTGCCAATTCGAATAGGCTACTTTCATAAACAATGCGAGTACCTGAATATAGCCCTGCTTTTTTTCTTCATCAGTTTCTACAATCGCTTTTTCATAAATTTTTTCAAACGATTTACCGAAATGGTTCCATCGAATTTTATTTTTAGGATAAGGCAGGGGTTCTGGTTTGCGCTGTTTTACTTCTTGCGTTGGGATTTCATATGGACAGTCAACCTCGAGTTTATAATCGGATATCAAAAATAAATGATCCCATAGCTTGTGTCTGTAGTCTTCCATCTCACTCGCCTGCGGGTTAAGGATGGCCATAATTTCGATAACGGCTTCCGCATTTCGCTGACGTTTTTCTTTGTCTTCGATGGTTAGCAGATGTTTCACCATATCATGTACGTTACGCCCGTATTCGCGAATCTTCATTAGTTCGCGGGTGGTATTATATTCCATGCTTAAAATAAAATAAATTCAAAAGTGGTTTCAAAAAATGTTCTTGTAGTTTGTAGGGGAGTTTCCTGAAAATATAACGTGAGCTTACTCGACCCGTGGATAGTTTATCTCGACTACCTGTGGACAAATATAAGTCTTTTGCATTGAAATGACCAAATTAGATATGCGTGCACGCAATTCATACAGCGAGCTTTCAGACGCGATTTTTCTATGTTTATTTTATATCAAGCCTGAATACAGTCCATCCGTCCATTGCCTTGGCGCCAATGCTTTTATAGAAATCGATTGCCGGTGTGTTCCAATTAAGCACGGACCATTCCATCCTGCCGCAGTTGCGCTGTTTGGCAATATCCGCTAAATGAAAAAGAAGTTTTTTCCCGTAACCTTTTCCTCTGAATGCAGGACGCACAAATAGGTCTTCGAGGTACAATCCATTTTTACCAAGGAAGGTTGAAAAATTAAAAAAGTATAAGGCAAATCCAACCGGTACATTGTCTTCAAACGCCAATACACAAGCGGATAATTTCTTCACTAAAAGTTGATCATACAGCAAGTCTTCTGTGACCACGACTTCGTCGATCATTTTTTCATACACGGCCAGTTCCCTGATAAAGGAAAGCACTAGCCCCATGTCCTCGTGTGTGCATTCCCTGATGATGAAGTCACTCATTTAAGCGTTCTCTTTTTTAAATTCGTCTTTCAAGCTAAATCCGATTCCGCCGATGACAATCAGGAGAATCAGGAAGGACGAAGCCCAACTCACATTATACCATTTGAAATAGGTATCAGGATGAAATTTGAATTCGATGCTATGATTTCCAGCAGGAAGAAAAAGTCCGCGAAGAAGATAATTGGTCTTCACAATTTCTGTTTCCTTGCCATCGACAAATGCTTTCCAACCTGCTGGATAATAAATATCCGAGAAGACGGCAAATCCATTGTTTGCATTGGATGAACTGAAGATCAGATTATTTAAACCATAGGTCGTTAGTTGAATTTTTGTGCTGCTGTCTTTCACAAATGACGTCACCCCTTGTTTCCAAAATTTTTGTTGTACGATAGCTGTTTCTTTTGCTTTCCAAGGATTGGCAACCTTGGCGGTATCACCAAAATTCTCAGCGGTCATACCGGTCATCTCTTCGTTGGCACTGTTCACCACGTTTACATTGCTGACAAACCACGCATTGCCACACGCATCGGGGTTAGGTTGTATGGTGGCCTGCTGTCCTTGTCCGTTAAAGAGGATATATTTTGTATTCAGCATATCAAGTACCTGCGCATTCATTTTGCCCGATGAAAGATGGAAGTTGATGAGATCTTGATAGGTTTCCATTTTAGCTGGATGATATCCACCCACACATTTATTGTGGAAGGCTTGCATAGCTTCATTATAAGGGTCTTTCGTGATGTCATAGACACGATAGTATGGATCGGTATCTTTCTTTAATTGAAGATCAACAGGTCGCGGATTAAATTGTGCTTCAAAATCTTCTTTTGGTACATAGTTATCGGTGTTTAGATAACGAAGTCCAATGCCCATTAGGTCGACCGATATAAGTAATCCGATGCCCGCAAGGGCCATTTTCATCGATAATTTCTTTTGTGCAAACAACCATAAGATAGCGGCTGCAAGAAGGATGAAAGCGAGGGAACGAATGCCGTCTTTCATTGCAATTGCAGGACGGTCTTCGACAATGGCATTATAGAGTTGCGTTCCTGCTTGCTCGTTATTGCCAAGCTGTTGTATCATTCTTGATTTTATCTGATCATCATTTTCGCCTTTGAAGCTAAGGAACATTTGTCCACCCACACCTAATAGTAAACAAAGTCCACCGACGATGATCACCGATTTTTTGATTTGATTGATTAATTCTTTTGCATCAAATTTTTCGGATATCAATTCATTCAATGCCCAGAATGCTATGATACAAAACATCGCACCCGGAATCACCATCACCATATTTGGCGTGCGGAAATTATTGAAGTATGGAAGATGGTCAAACAGAAAATAATTGAGCATACTGAAATGTTTACC
This sequence comes from uncultured Bacteroidota bacterium, assembly GCA_903881265.1. Taxonomy (GTDB): domain Bacteria; phylum Bacteroidota; class Bacteroidia; order Chitinophagales; family Chitinophagaceae; genus OLB11. The sequence goes on along the minus strand of CAIRSV010000313.1, from coordinate 2,667 downwards.
CCACGACATCATGATGCCTAACGCAGCGACACCTACCATCACCCATTTGAAATTATGTTTAATGATGAATAGGCCTAATACAAATAAGAAGATGATAATAGCCCCAAAATAAAAAGGACCTGAAACGAAGGGTTGGGCGCCCCAATACGTATCCGCGTTTTGACTGAATTGCGTCGAAGCGTCTTCGCCAACGCCGAGTGATGTCAAGGTTTCATAGACATGTGAACCTGTACCCACATCTGTTTGTCCGCCACCACCATATAGGTTAGGCACTAATAAGGTGAATGTTTCTCCAATACCTTGACTCCATTGAAAGGCATAATCTTTGTTGAGTCCGCCGCTTGTTTTTTTCTCTTTCTGACCAATTGTAATTTCGCTTTGCCCACCACGCATTGTGTACTTGGCGTATTCTTTATTCACTAAAAAGAGGTTCAAGCTTGGCCCTATGGAAAGTATACCTACACCCAACATGATCAGTGATGCAATAACGAAATCTTTGATTTTTTTTTCTTTTAAAGCCTGCAGCAGATAGCCGATACCGAAGAAAACCATAATGATGGCGAGATAATAATCAATCTGATACATCATGTTTGATACCATCATCGTGATAGCAAAGAGCGCCACGCCTGCACCTAACAAATATTTTTTATTGTATACCCAATGCATACCTGCTAATGCAAGTGGGAGGTAACCGATATTAAGCATTTTGGTATTATGCCCTGCGGCAATGATTTGCAGATTGTAGGAGGCAAATGCGTAAGCGATGGCTGCAATGAAGCCGATCCATCGATTGATTTTCCAGCTGCACATCAGAATATAAAAACATAGCATTGATAATAAAAAGAAGAAGGCCGGCACCGGCAACCAATCCATGATTGCAAATTGTGTCGGAAGATAAAAATTTGATTTGCCTGTAGTATATGTCATATAGGTTGGCATACCTCCGAACATAGAATTTGACCAAAGCGGGTTTTCGCCGGTCTTTTGACTCCAAGCTCTAGCTTCTTCGCTCATGGCTCTCCAATGAACTGAATCACCGGCACTCAGTTGATTTCCCTGTAAGATGGGATAACTGTAAAAAAGCGCGATGGCAAAAAAGATAGCAATAATAATGGAATGCTGAATGGCGGATTTCTTAAATTGTTCCTTCATAATTAAATTTTCAAGGCATAAAAATAAGCGATTCCATTAGGGTAGCAAGTCTTTTTTTAATTAATAAAGAAAGGATAGCTGTCTGTACAAGAAATAATTTTCTATTTAAAAGAAAAAATCGACCAGTGAGGTCGATTTTGAAGGCATTGAATTTTTTTACAAAGGAATGTTTAAAGATTATTCATACTCTTTGCGCAATAGTTTAATGTCGCCAATGAGTTGTTGCACCGAACCCTTATTGGTTCCATCATATGTACCTCGGATACATTTTTCTTTATCAACTAATACGAAGTATTTCGTATGAATAAAATCGGGGAGAATCTCTTTCTTCGTGGTGTCGTCGACCGCGGCTACTAGATAATTATTGACTGCCATATCGTACAACGAATGCTTGTCGCCTGTGAGGAAAATCCATTGTGCTGGATCGGCATCAAATTTTAACGAATAGGCTTTGAGTTGCTTCGCTGAATCAGTTTCGGGGTTTACGGTATGTGAAAGAATGGCAATATCGTTTTGTCCGCGAAACTCGTTGTATACCTTAGACATGTTTTCATTCAACTTAGGGCAAATGCCTTTGCAAGTCGTGAAAAAATATTCGACGACATATATTTTACTCTGCATGTCCTTTTCGGTAATTGTCTTTCCGTCTTGATTGGTAAATGAAAACGGACCAACATGATGTCCTGGATTGCCATAATAATTGAGACGCTTAGGTCGACTCATCATGCTGCTATAGTAATATCCCAGAAAGGCAATGCCTAGCAGCATAAAGAATGTTACTAAGATAATGGTGGTTTTATTTTTATTCATCGTGCTGCAAAAGTATTGTTAGATAGCAACATAAAACAAATCATTTTCAACAATGCTAACCTCTTTTTATTTTCGTTTTATCATCGTCATCACTTTCTCTTTTCTGTTCAAGGCCATCAACATCATCACAGGTACGATGATCAAGGTCAGAAGGGTAGCAAAGCCTAAGCCGAAGATCATTGTCCATGATAAAGGTCCCCAGAAAGCGACACTATCACCTCCGAAGAAGATATGCGGGTTGCCAGTTTGGAACAAGAGGGCAAAGTCGATATTCAAACCTACGGCTAACGGAATTAATCCAAGCATTGTGGCAGTGGCGGTGAGTATAACCGGCGTCATACGTGTACGACCTGCTTCGAGCAAGGCTTCACGAGGAGGCATACCTTCAGCAAGTTTGATATCGGCAAACTCAATCAATAGAATGCCATTTCGGACGACGATACCTGCAAGGGCCACGATGCCAATACCCGTCATAACGATTACAAAGCTCATATTAAAAATACCAATACCGAGCAACACACCGGTGATGCTTAGTAAGATTTCACTCATGATAATCACCGTGCGGCTGAATGAATTAAACTGCGTGATCAACACAAGAAAAATCAAGATCATCGATATAGCCATAGCCGTTCCAAGGAAGCCCATGGTTTCTTTTTGTTCTTCTTGTTCACCACCCATACGGATATTGACACCAGCAGGTGCGTT
>CAIRSV010000312.1 GCA_903881265.1 uncultured Bacteroidota bacterium | reverse complement strand
TACTCATTTTATTTTCTCCCATTGTTCTATTTGTTCTAATAAACCTTCTGCCATTTCGGCTCTTCCTATAAATATACCTTGCTCTTCACTTTCGATACCTTCATCAATAGGGTTATCTTCAAAAGTTTTCACTTCATCTTCCAACCATTGTTTAATTTTATTTAAAATTACTTCACTCATTTTATTTCCTTTTTAATTAAAGCTTTTTCACGCTTCTTTCGTGGCAACACTCCATCAGGACGAAGATTCATCATTAGAACAAGCACTAAACCGAAAACTAATAATCTGGCATCAGATAAGAATCGAATACGATCTGGTAGATATCCAAGAACAACAGCACCTAATATAACTCCCCAGATATTTCCCATTCCGCCAAAAATTACACAAGCAAGAATTAAAATAGAGACCTGGAGTGTGAAGTTATCAGGTGAGATAAATAGGGTTTTGGATGCGTACAGAACACCAGCGGCGCCACCAACGGATGCCCCCAGTACAAATGCCCAGATCTTGTAGCGAAAAGTTGGCACTCCCATGAGTTCGGCTGCGTCCTCATCTTGCCTAATAGACTCCCAAGCTCGGCCTCCACGACGCGCACTTAGACGACGAATCATCCAAATAGTCAACAAAATAATTATCAAAAACGTCCAGAAATACAATCTGTGATTATCAAATGTATATTCAAGTCCAAAAATTGTTGGTGGTGTAGGAATACCAATAATTCCATTTGCACCACCTATGGCATTTATATTAAGCGCTGTAATACGAACAATTTCGCCAAAACCTAGGGTAATAATTGCCAAGTAATCACCGCGTAACCGCAGGGCCGGAACTCCTAAAACCAGTCCGGCAAGCATTGCCATTGCAATACCAATTGGCAAAATTTCCCAGGTATTCAAGCCCGTCTTGGTTCCGAGTAATCCCATTGTGTAGGCACCAATTGCAAAAAATGCTACATAACCTAAATCAAGCAGGCCGCTCTTACCGATAACGATATTTAAGCCAAGAGCCATAATCACAAATATAGCTATCGGAAAGACTAAAACAGATTCATACTCTGCAACTGGAGTATTTAAGAATGTTCCGCCAAGAAATGGCAGGGTTGCAAATAACGCTACAGTTGTGACAGCAATAAGGATTCTTGTAAATTTGTTAGATCTTTCCCAAAGGTCAGCGCCCAAATCTCTTAGGTTTATCATTATGCCCTCGTTTGTGTGATAGCTTCACCAAACACACCATTTGGCCTGAAATAAAGCACAATAACGAGAATTAAGAAAACTGTCACCGCTTTCCACTGAGTTCCTAAAAAGAAGCTGGCATATGTCTCAACAAGACCAAGTGAAATTCCACCATAGAAGGCGCCTTTGATATTTCCAATACCACCTAAAATTGCTGCTGTGAAGGCGGCTATTCCTAACTCAAAGCCAATACTAAAAGATGTATTTTCGTATTTAAGCGTATAGAAGAATCCAGCTGCTCCTGTCATAAGGCCACCAATTAAAAATGTTCCAGATACTACAAAATTTAAGTTAACGCCCATTAACTTTGCAGCATCTTCATTCATAGATACAGCTCTAATGGCTTTGCCTAGTCTTGTTCTTTGCACAAACTGCTGCAACATGATGTACAAAATCAGTCCAGACACCACGACTATTGTATTATCTAGTCGCAAGTCTCCACCAAAAACTGTTGCTAACGAACTCTTTTCCATTACTCGAGGGCTTCCAACATATCTTGAATCTGTAATAATTCGCATAAACTCTGCCAATACAATTGACATACCAATTGCCGAAATAAGCGGCGCTAGTTTGTTTGAACCCCGATTTCGTAGGCGTCTATAAGCTACCAACTCTAAAATAATTGATAAGAAACCTGAGACGATCATCGAACCCGCCAGGCAAGCTAGCAATATAAAAATTAGTCTCATCCCGGTTGCAGGTTCAGATTGCTGAGTAAAGTTAAATACATCTCGAATGATCACGACAGTTGCAAAGGTGCCGTACATGAAAATTTCGGAGTTTGCGAAATTGATCATTCTCAATACTCCATAAACCATGGTGTATCCAAGCCCAATCAATACATAAATAAATCCAAGGCTTAGACCACC
>CAIRSV010000311.1 GCA_903881265.1 uncultured Bacteroidota bacterium | reverse complement strand
AGAACGTTTGTTTTTGTCCTTGTCCTCCCATGAGCGTGTGCGCAAACTGCCTTCAATATGCACTAGGCTACCTTTGTGTAAATATTTTACCGCTAATTCGGCTAATCCTCGCCAAAGCACTATGTGATGCCATTCGGTTTGAGGTACGCTTATACCTTTTTTATCCTTAAAGGATTCTGTTGTTGCCAAGGGAAATTTCGCTACAGGGATATTCCCTTCGATATAAATTATTTCAGGGTCTCGGCCAAGATTCCCGATTAAAAATACATGGTTAACTCCTCGCATGGTCAAAGGTTTTTGCTGAACAGAAACTAAAGATACTGATTGTTTTCAAAAAAGGAAAGAATCAATTTCGGGAAGGCAATTTTATTTATAGCAGTTTTTTTTACTGAGATTAAGTTAAGTGACTTCAATGATGTGGCCGTTTGTAACGGAATAAGATAGAAATAGCCGGTTATTTTTTGATGAGAAAGAATCTGTGTCAGTACAAGTGGTTTGTTTAATTCTCGCGTATTGATAAAATCAGGGAGCAACTTCTGCGTCAGTTTTTCGGTTTCGATACAATAGAATGTATGCAGGTCTTTCCAGATATCATTGCCACTTCGTTTGGTTAGATAAATTGTAGAGGTTGTATGAAACACTAAAAAGTGAAACGGTCTTTCCTTGAGCGGTTTTCGTTCTTTTTTAATTGGAAACGAGGCAATACTGTCCGTTAGACGGGCTTGGCAAATAAGGGTCAACGGGCACGACGAACAATCAGGTTGCTGTGGTTTGCATATCGTAGCCCCTAAATCCATGATAGCCTGATTGTATTTTCCAGGTTCTTTTTTGTCAATCAGGGTCTGCGCTAATGCCTGAATTGCTTTTTTACCTGTTGCATCAAAGTAACTTGCGTGTAAGGAAAATACACGGCTCAATACCCTCACCACATTACCATCCACAACGGCATAAGGAAGATTAAATGCGAAAGACGAAATCGCAGCAGCTGTATATTCGCCTACACCCTTGAGTGCTAAAATTGAATCGTAATCGTCAGGGAATATGGCGTCATTCTCAGTATGGATGAATTTCGCTGTTACAATCATATTTCGGCAACGGTTGTAATAGCCAAGCCCCTGCCACTTTCTGAACACATCCTCTTCATTTGCATTTGCGAGTTGCGAAATAGTCGGATACGAAGCGATAAAATCGGTATAATATTTCTCACCTTGATCTACTCTAGTTTGTTGCAGAATGATTTCACTCATCCATATCTTGTAAGGATCTTTGATTCCTTTCCAAGGCATTGCACGTCTATTGAAATTCCTGTTCCATGCCATTAATAAGGATGAGAATGCAGATAAATCGGCGTTCTTCATGTCAGCTTTTTTTGAATGTTGGTGAGTTCTCTTAATTTTTCGTAGTTTTGGCCAAAGATATTTAATTTTTAATTCAAGTAATCAGCATGAAGAAGGCCGATTTGGTAAATCAGATTTCAGAAAAAACAGGCGTGCCAAAAGTAGATGTTTTGGTGTCTATTGAGAGTTTTTTTACGAATGTAAAGGAAGCGTTAGCTGAGGGTGAGAATGTCTATATCCGAGGTTTTGGTAGTTTTATTACCAAGAAACGTGCCGCCAAGGTTGGTCGAAATATAAAGCAGAATACGTCTGTAAATATTCCGGAGCATTACATTCCAGCCTTTAAACCGGCCAAAGAGTTTGCCGATGAAGTAAAGAAATTGAAAACCTTGAAAAGTAAGTCTGTTAACGAAGAATATTAATCTATTAACCCCTTCAGTAAATTCCGTGCAAAGAAAACAATACATTTTAATAGGCGCAGGGTTGCTCCTTGTAGCTCTTTTATCATTTTTCGGTCAACGAAAAGGCGAGATATCTAGTAAAGCAGGCGATACACATCAAGATGGTGGCAATGCTGCAACGATGAATCCAAGTGCTCAAATAGAAACGATGGATTTTCCTTCCTATGCAAAAGAGGTTCAGGACAAGCTCGACGCAATCGCTCGAAAGCAAGCTAATAGCCTTACGGAGAAGGCCGAAAAGGATCAATCAGCAATTGCTTACAAGGATATCGCTGAGTTTTGGGAGAAGCAAAAAGAGTTGAATATGGCTGCCAATTATTATAAAAGGGCAGCATTTTTGGAAAATACAGAAAAAAGTGTAACATTTGCCGGGAATTTATTTTTGGCGGTGATGCAAAAAACTGAAAAGCCGGAAATAAGAAAATGGCAGGCATTGGAAGCGATTGGTTGTTTCAACAAGGTGTTAGAACTCAATCCTGAAAATACAGAGGCCAAGATAGCGTTGGCAACTTGCTACACTGAAGGAACAGGCGAAACCATGAAAGGCGTTACTTTATTACGTGAAGT
>CAIRSV010000310.1 GCA_903881265.1 uncultured Bacteroidota bacterium | reverse complement strand
TTCATTGAATGCAAAATCATTCGTGAGTAATTGAATCTCGTCATTGCCCGAAAATCCTAGTATAAGATCCTTTGCTTTGCCTTTCGCTAAATCGAGTAATGACAATGAATTTGTTTCGATGCCCATACTAAATGAGTTGTCGATATAGATACTCACAGCCTTAGGTCCTTGCGCAATTTTTTCGTTGTCTTTTGAAAAAAATGGCTGTGCAAAGGCAACAACTAAGCTTACTATTGCCAATATGCGGCATGCTAAAATTAAGAGATGTTTGAGTTGTGATTGTTTTTGTGTTTGTTCCTGCAATTCTTTTAGGAATCGAATGTCAGGAAAAAAGACTTTTTTATACTTTCTGAAGTTAAACAGATGGATAAGAATCGGAATTGCGATAGCTAGTCCTGCAACAGTAAATAAAGGGTATAAAAAAATCACAGTCGCAAAAATAAGCGATATGAATTATAAAAAAAGTTTAAATCTCAAAGGGTAGGAGGCTTTACATTAAGTGCCTTCATAGCAATGTTAGCAATAATTACACTGTGGTCAGTTCGTTGGCATAATGGGCTAATCCAAAATTACGAGTCAGGCATTCTTCGGGGTTCGTGACGTGCCATTCGAATTCATCTCTGAAGTGACGGATTGCAGCGGCCACAGGCCAAGCAGCCGCATCGCCCAATGGACAGATGGTATTGCCTTCGATTTTGCGTTGTATATCCCAAAGCAAATCGATATCACTCATTTTGCCGTGTCCGTTTTCAATGTTCTTTAAAATTTTATACATCCAGCCGGTGCCTTCGCGACATGGCGAACATTGTCCGCAGCTTTCATGATTATAGAATCGGGCTAAGGTCATCGTATGACGCACGATACATTGATCTTCATCTAACACAATGAAGCCACCGCTTCCCATCATAGATCCTGATTCGAAGCCACCGTCAGAAAGAGATTCGTAATTCATATAACGTGTTTCGCCTTTGGCTGTTTTTAAGAGCAGGTTGGCTGGTAAAATGGGTACAGATGATCCACCGGGTATGCACGCTTTTAATTTTTTTCCATTGGGTATGCCTCCGCAATATTCATCGCTATAAATAAATTCTTCAACGCTGCAGGTCATATCGATTTCATAAATGCCTGGCTTGTTGTTATTGCCGCACGCCGAGATCAATTTGGATCCGGTGCTTCTGCCTATGCCGATTTTTGCATATTCATCGCCACTCATGTTAATGATAGGGACTACGGCTGCTAACGTTTCTACATTATTGACAACCGTTGGACAACCCCAAAGGCCTTTGACAGCAGGGAACGGAGGTTTAATTCGTGGGTTCCCTCGTTTTCCTTCCAATGATTCAATCAATGCTGTTTCTTCACCACAGATATAGGCGCCTGCGCCACGTTGCACATACATTTCTAAATCGTATCCTTTGCCAAGAATATTTTTACCTAGGAAGCCGTTTTGCTTCGCTTCTGCAATTGCTTGTTCAAGAATATCAACTATCCACGCATATTCACCACGTATATAGATATACGACGTATTAGCGCCTAACGCGTAGGATGAAACAATCATTCCTTCTATTAGCAGATGAGGGATAAATTCCATCAGGTATCTATCCTTGAATGTACCGGGCTCGCTTTCATCGGCATTGCACACTAAATAACGAGATATTCCTTCAGGTTTAGCTAGAAAACTCCATTTCATTCCGGTCGGGAAGCCTGCACCACCGCGTCCACGCAGACCACTTTTTTTAACTTCTTCAGTCACTTCATCAGGCGACAAGGTGTTTAAGGCCTTTTCAACAGCGGTATATCCGCCGTGTTTCCTATAGGTTTCATAATATCGTATACCTTCAACCTTGTCATTTGCCAATAAGAGTTTGATGCTTGCCATAGGGCGCAAAATTCGTTATTAAATTAGTATTTTCAAATAGTTTTTTTATCGTTGTGCTAGGTAGTTGTTTGGTTATCTAATCCATCGAATTGATCAAGGATTGATTTATCGTAATCTGTCAGAATCGCTTATCAGCTTCTCGTCTTTTTTAATTCCGGCGTACGCCATAATACTAAAGATTACGGAAAGGATAGGCATGCATACGCCCATGTAAAGGGTTGAACCAAATATGCCAACAACCAACTTATTGCCTATAGATTGCGATGCATCCACTAATTGAAAGCCTAGTACGCTTAATGCTATCAGCATAGAAAGCAGGCAAAAGTTCAGTTGTCGTTTACGATTGCCATAAAGGAATATAGTAATGAACGAAAACGTAATAGAAAGAATAGTCAAACACAAAAGAGGGAAGGATATTGTAGCTGTCAAATCTGTTTGTGTGATGACGCCTGCTTCTGTGAGGCCTGTTAGGTGCGTCCCGTATGGCAAATAGATAGTGAGTAGAATGCTAAGCGATGCTAAGAGAAGCCATATTGATTGTTTGCGTTGTATCATGTGTGTAAATTTTCTGCAAGATACTATTTCAACTAAAAGCGCGACGATTTTTTGAAAGTAAAGTATGGTGTAAAAGACCAATTTGGTGTAAAAGCTTGGTATGTGAGTTGTTTTAATCTATCCGATCCTAGTTTTCGCGAAGTAGGTTTTTTAGATGGAAGTTTCAGTTTGGTCCCTTTACGTGCGCTCTATCCCTTTGTGGCTATGGATTGTAATTTTTATGCAGGCTCATTTCATTTTTAAAGTTTGATTTCATACTTTTGCGACCTCTTAAAAAAACATACACTATGAGTTATTTATTTTATCTAGTACCCGTTTTCGGAATCATTGCACTTTTATACACGTTTATTCAAAGTGCTTGGGTAACCAAACAAGACGCAGGAAATGCGAGGATGAAAGAAATTGCCGGTTATATATCCGATGGCGCGATGGCTTTTCTTAAAGCCGAATATAAAGTGATGGGCTATTTCGTGGTCATCGCTTCTTTATTATTAGGATTTATGGGTTTCACCGACAAAAACAGTCATTGGACCATTGCCTTAGCGTTTATTTTAGGTGCATTCTTTAGTGCACTCGCAGGCTTTTTAGGAATGCGTATTGCAACAAAAAGTAATGTTCGTACGGCAGAGGCTGCGAGAACAAGTTTGCGTAAAGCCCTGAAAGTAGCTTTTACAGGAGGTTCTGTGATGGGTATGGGTGTTGCAGGTTTGGCTGTGCTTGGCTTAGGCAGTTTATTTATTGTATTGAAAATGGTCTTTGCGCCTCATGCGGCGGTTGATAGTGAAGAAATGAAACGTGCGATTGAAGTGTTGACAGGATTTAGTCTTGGTGCGGAAAGCATCGCATTGTTTGCCCGTGTAGGTGGTGGTATTTATACCAAGGCTGCTGACGTTGGAGCGGATTTAGTTGGTAAAGTAGAAGCGGGTATTCCTGAAGATGATCCTCGTAACCCTGCGACGATTGCCGATAATGTTGGTGATAATGTAGGTGATGTGGCTGGTATGGGTGCTGATTTGTTTGGTTCATATGTGGCCACTGTGTTGGCTACGATGGTGTTAGGACGAGAGACGACATCTGTGGCGGGTACGGATATGTTTGGTGGAATGGCGCCGATTTTATTACCGATGTTGATTGCTGGCGTAGGTATCATTTTATCAATCATAGGAACTTTCTTTGTGCAAATTTCTGAAAGTGCTGGATTAAGTACTACGAAGGTGCAGAATGCGTTGAATATGGGTAATTATGGTTCAATCATCTTGACGGCTATCGCTTGTTTCTTTTTAACGTCCTATGTATTACCTGCATCTATGACCTTGCGTGGATATGAATTTTCAAACATGGAAGTATTTTATTCCATCATCGTTGGATTGGCTGTAGGAACCTTGATGAGTATCATTACAGAATATTACACGGCTATGGGTAAACGTCCGGTAATGAGCATTGTACGTCAAAGTGCGACAGGTCATGCGACTAATATTATTGGTGGCTTGGCGATGGGTATGGAAAGTACTTTCTTGCCTATTATTGTGTTGGCCGCTGGTATTTTTGGTTCGTATCATTTTGCTGGATTATATGGTGTTGCTATTGCAGCTGCAGGGATGATGGCAACAACCGCTATGCAATTAGCGATTGATGCGTTTGGTCCTATCGCGGATAATGCAGGAGGCATTGCAGAAATGAGTGAGTTGCCTGCCGAAGTGCGTGAAAGAACAGATATCTTGGATGCTGTAGGTAATACGACAGCAGCAACTGGTAAAGGATTTGCCATTGCTTCTGCAGCATTGACTGCATTGGCGTTGTTTGCGGCATTTGTAGGCATCGCTGGTATTGATGGTATTGATATTTATAGCGCTGATGTATTAGCTGGCTTATTTGTTGGTGCGATGATACCATTTATCTTTTCTTCTTTAGCGATACGTGCCGTGGGAGAAGCTGCGATGGCTATGGTTGAGGAAGTTCGTCGTCAGTTTAGAGAGATTCCAGGGATTATGGAAGGAAAAGGGAAGCCTGAATATGATAAGTGCGTAGCTATTTCAACAGAGGCTTCGATTAAGAAAATGATGTTGCCTGGCGCAATTGCAATTATTTCTCCACTGATTATTGGATTTTTGTTAGGTCCTGAAGTATTGGGTGGTTTTCTTGCTGGTGCTACCGTTAGTGGGGTATTGATGGGAATGTTCCAAAACAATGCAGGTGGCGCTTGGGATAATGCTAAGAAATCATTCGAGAAAGGAGTGGATATCAATGGCGTTACGCATTACAAAAAATCTGAACCGCACAAAGCGTCTGTTACCGGCGATACTGTAGGTGATCCATTCAAGGATACATCAGGTCCTTCTATGAATATCCTTATCAAATTGATGAGTATTGTTTCGTTGGTTATTGCTCCAACATTAAGCGGTATTTTCCACGATCAGATTCAAGAGAAGCGAAAGGCTAAGATCGAAACGATGCAAATGGCTTGCGAAAAGGCAGGTTGCACAGAGAAAGGTTGTTGCGCCGAGACTGAAAAAGAAACGGTTATTGAACCTACTACGCCCACTGCCGCTATCACAGTAGATTCTACGTCAACCACTGCACCCTAGTCAAGCTGTAGTTATTTCAAAATACGTTTCGTCTACTGAGGTAAACCACTATTGTAAGCTATTTGCTGAAAACACTAGCTATGATGGTAAGTGGTTTTTAATTCGTGTTTCAACGTTAAGAGATGTGATAATTTCGTTTCCTGTGTATACTTTACAACAGGTAGGTATGGGTTATTAAAGCCGTTACTATTGGGTAATTCCCGAAAGGCCAATGTCAGCATAGCATTATTGAAGTATACATAGTCAAGGTTGGACTATAGGTGCATAGCAAGCATGGTTCATGAAGGTGAGCAAGTATGCAGTATATCCGGCCTAAATAGGTGCACGTGTTGCGTGAATTAGGAATTTCGCATCATTACTAGCCAATGCATCGAAGGGGCTAATTGAATCTAACAAATGAACTGCGATTGCGTGGAATTACTTCTTCTTCTTGGATGCAAGAGATCACGTTTATTTTTAAATATGGCAGTAAACAAGTCTTTTATTGATTGGGATATTATGTCAAATGGATGGATTTGTTGAGCTATTATTTCTTTCAAATCATGGTGCTCCTATCGTCTTGAAGGTAATCCATTCGTTGTCTTTTTTAGGAGGATTTTTCTGATAAATGGTTCTTCCTATTCTCTTAAAACATCGTACGCTATTTTGCAGAATCAGACGACCTCAATTGAATATGTATGCCACAATTTAGCAACTGAGATCTATGCTTGAAAGCTTATGAATACAGTATGTATTCTTTCTTCAGTAGCACTTTGCTAGGCATCTTAGGACTAATTTTTTTGGTGAAATTACCTGGCATTTGTTTATATGCAGTTAATCATTCTTATTGATGTTGGAAACGCGCACTTATTTTTTACTTATTTTAATGATTTGATAACCAATGATTTCCACAATTATATAAATAATGAATAAATTAATAATTTAATGTGTATTCT
>CAIRSV010000309.1 GCA_903881265.1 uncultured Bacteroidota bacterium | reverse complement strand
GGGCCCTAAATATGTCATCATTAAAAAAGGTGAACATGGCGCCTTATTATTCCATGGCAAGCAGGTATTTTTTGCACCGGCCTTGCCATTAGAAGATGTGTTTGACCCAACAGGCGCGGGCGATACTTTCGCAGGTGGCTTTATTGGACACTTAGCACATACCAACGATCTTTCGTTTGAAAATATGAAAAGGGCCATCATTATTGGTTCGGCTATGGCAAGTTTCGTCGTGGAAAAATTCGGCACTCAACGACTGAAAGAAATCAATAGTGCAGATATCATGGCGCGTCTAAATCAGTTTGTAGATTTAGTCAATTTTGATATCCATATAGACTAATAAATTCGGAGCTAAACGAAGCGAAATGTGCATCTGTTAGTTGTGCGATTCGTATCAATCATTGCTCTTTATCAATTCCTCCCAGTACTCGGCTGCGCGTCGGGTATGAGGAATTACGATAGTACCTCCAACAATATTGGCGACCGAAAATATTTCATACAATTCGTCGGTCGTTACCTTCAACTCATAGCATTTGCCAACATGATACTTGATGCAATCATCACAACGAAGCACCATAGAAGCCACTAATCCCAACATCTCTTTGGTTTTGACATCCAAGGCGCCTTCCATATAGGTATTGGTATCAAGATTGAATAATCTTCCAAGCACTTTGTTTTGTTTTGACAAGATCACCTCGTTCATTTTGGTCCTGTACTCATTGAATTCATTTACTAATTCGCTCATACTGTTTTTTTTTACAAAGTAAAGAAATAGAATCCATTCTTGACGAGCATTGAATCGATCGGTTGGTTTGCATACGTCCATCGTCATTTAATCAGTTCAGACAATCCATGAAAATAACTAGCATCCTATTTTTATTTACACATTTGCCTTATATTGCGACTTCGAATTATGAAATTAAGCATTGTTATTCCGGCGTATAATGAAGGCCCTACTATCCATCATATCCTTGACAAGGTGCAGAAAGTAGAGTTGTTGAATACTATTCAAAAAGAAATCATCATTGTCAATGATTGTTCGAAAGACAATACCGAAGAAGCAATTAAAGCCTATCAATCAGCCAATCCAACGATGGCTGTCACCTATTACAAACACGATGTCAATCAGGGAAAAGGCGCTGCCATTCGAACCGGTATACAAAAAGCAACAGGCGATTGGGTGATCATTCAGGATGCCGATTTAGAATATGATCCGGAAGAGTACAATATATTATTAAAGCCTCTACTTATGGGCGTAGCCGATGTGGTATACGGATCGCGCTTCATGGGAGGAAAGCCACATCGTATCTTGTTTTATTGGCATAGCATCGGCAATCAGTTTCTAACTCGCTTGTCGAACATGTTCACCAATCTTAATCTGACAGATATGGAGACTTGTTACAAAATGATGCGACGAGAAATCATACAATCCATTTATTTAACTGAAAATCGTTTCGGGTTCGAACCTGAAATTACAGCGAAGCTATCACGAATCAAAGGTATACGTATCTATGAAGTAGGCATCTCGTATTATGGACGCACGTATGAAGAAGGCAAAAAAATTGGATGGAAAGATGGGTTCAGAGCCATCTACTGCATTGTAAAATATGGCTTTTTCAACGCCAACTAAACAGCAATTGATTTGCTGTATTTGAAATTAGTGTTTCCCTCACATTATGATTGATCCGAAGAAGGCGCCACATAAAATCGTTTCAAAAAAGGAACTTCACTTAATGCCACTAAGGCTGGAATCAGCAAGGCTGTAAATTCACTTTTATAGCGCACTAAGGCCCCACAATTAGGAATTGTATATCCTATAAAAAGGTACATACTGAATGCAAAAAATAAGAGCATCACATAAAATAATTCCTGCATGTTTTTTCGCTTAATAAAAAACACAAACAGCATGATCAACCCAACTACAAACAGCGTATCCACGGCTGCCATTTGATATTTTAATGGATTTGTCGCGCTTACATAAGGTCGCAACAGAATGTGATCGCAAGCGCTTGGCAAGTTGATGACAAAAGAAGAAAATGTATTTTCAAGAATAGGCGTTTGCATATCTGAATAACCCCACATCGAAAAGAATGCATGCTGCTTCGCAACGATAATTTCCATCGGCTCAATTGGCGTAAACTTACCCAGCGTAAAAAAAAGAAAGAGCAATGCAATGTAGAATATAGCGAACAACATACTTCGCTTCGGCAATGTTGAGCAACACAACCAACATAGGAAGGGTGGAAAAAAACATAGAAACACAAAATACCGCGATGCAAATAATAAGAATAAAGAAAGGCCTATTGCAACGATATAAACCCATTTTTTTGTATCCAAATAACGCATCGCATAAAAACACGACAGCCCTATAAAGGCCAAGACCCAACCGTCTTTATGAATACCACTGCACCAAAACAATACCGAAGGAATAAAAAAGATAGAAAAAACAAACAACCATTTCTTTTGCGGTTGTAATCTGTAAAACACGTTGTATAATTGAAGCAGCCCAATGAAATAAATAACATTGTAGAAAATAATATTGGTGTAAAGACTACCCTGACTTAAAAGATTCGAAAAAATCATAAATTTCAAATGAATCTGCACACCAAGATCAGTCCAATAGCTCATATTATCTTTAGACAAAAAATTATAGTGGCCAGTAAAATCGCCCCAATTAAACAACCAATCGTTTACGAATGTCATCGGATGTGTATGCAATACCTGCAGACTGATTAAGGATTGTTGATGATAAAAAATCACATCATTTGTAACATATTCATGACAATGCACATACAAACTGATACATCCCGCAGCAACCTTCATGACAAAAAGAAATACTATCCAAAAGACAGACAACCCGCTACCTTTTTGGGCATTCGCGTAGTATAATAAACCACACGACAACATCAGATAGAAAATAAAAATGAAAGGCTCCACGCAACCAAAGATAGAGTAAGAATTGATAATATACTTAGGCTTATCGTGGTTGGAAAAAATCACACCTCATAGCAAGTGGGTGTAATGAACAATGTCTATGAATCTATACACAGAAATTAAAACACCAATAAAATCATCTCATCAGGAGGCCGATTCTTATTTTCTAGCTATTGCTTTACGTGCTGCAGCAATTATATGCCCTGCTGTCAAGCCATATTTCACTAGCAAATCTGCAGGCTTACCACTTTCACCGAAGGTATCATTCACTGCGACATATTCTTGCGGACAAGGGCAATGTTCTCCGGCTACATGCGCGATACTGTCACCCAAGCCACCATTTTTTTGATGCTCTTCAGCAGTTACAATGCATTTCGTTTTTGAAATTGATTTCACCACAGCGTCGACATCAAGCGGCTTGATTGTATGAATATTAATTAGATCGCAACGAATCCCTTCAGCTTCTAATTGCTCAACCGCTTTCATAGCTTCCCACACCATATGTCCACAAGCAAAGATGCTGACATCAGTTCCTTCGTTGATTTGTTGTGCTTTCCCAACGATAAAAGGTTCGTTTTCAGGTGTAAAATTTGGCCATTTCGGTCTTCCAAAACGTAGATACACTGGCCCTTTATAGTCAGCAATGGCAATGGTAGCAGCTTTCGTCTGATTAAAATCACAAGGAACAATCACTGTCATTCCAGGTAACATTTTCATCATACCAATATCTTCGAGTACCTGATGAGTTGCTCCGTCTTCGCCGAGGGTAAGTCCCGCATGTGACGCACATATCTTTACATTCTTTTCGCTGTAGGCAACACTTTGACGAATTTGATCATACACTCTTGATGTTGAAAAATTGGCAAATGTAGTTGTGTAAGGAATTTTTCCTCCGATAGTAAGTCCAGCCGCAATACCAATCATATTGGCTTCCGCAATACCGCATTGGACAAAGCGTTCAGGAAAATCCTTCATAAATGCGTTCAACTTAAGTGAGCCCGCTAAATCGGCTGTGAGCGCTACCACCTGATCGTTGGCTTTCGCTACTTCGTAAATACCTTCACCAAAGCCTGCTCTGGTTTCTTTTTCGTTGAGTACAGGGAAATCTTTTAACATGGTGGCAAAAGTAAAAAAAGTTCAGCTAGTATCAGGTCCAAATATCAACAATTTATTATCTATTTTTGAAACATGAATTATGCTCTCATCGTGGCTGGAGGAAACGGTAAGCGAATGAATAACGCGCTACCTAAACAATTTATCGAGTTGGAAGGCAAGCCTATCCTTTTACACACGATCCAAAAATTCCTTGATTTCGCTCCAGATATCAGCCTTGTGGTGGTATTGCCTATGGACAGTATCAACGAATTTAAGTTGAGGTATTTTCAACAGAATGAAACCAATCGAGTCAGTTTTGTTGTTGGTGGCGATACCCGCTTTCATTCAGTACAAAACGGACTAATGTCTATACACGATGAAGGGGTTGTTTTCATTCACGACGGCGTTCGACCTTTTGTTTCCACGCGTGTGCTAGAGCGTTGCCTTAAAACAGCCACTGAATGCGGCAATGCGGTACCTTATATTGACCTCAAAGACAGTATCAGAAAACGCAATGAACAAGGTAATATCGCTGTTTCTAGAAATGAGTATAAAGCCATACAAACGCCACAGACCTTTGATATTTCAGCCATTAAAAATGCATTTCAACAAACCTACAATGAAGCATTTACTGATGAGGCATCTGTCTTCGAAGCCGCGGGACATCCAATTTATTTAGTGGAAGGCAATGAGGAAAATATAAAAATTACAACACCTCAGGATCTTGCCATCGCCACATACCTTTTACAACATACGAAATAAAGACTTATTTATCTGAATCACCTAGGATGCGTAAATTCTTGGTATACATCCCATTTTTTATGGAATCAATTGTGGCCGCAGAAAACTTTATAGATGAAAATTCAATTTGACCTCGCGTTGAAAAAATACCAAATACATTCTCGCCGACCAAATTTGTATAATTAGGTTTGATCTGATCATAGGTGATGCCTCCTTGAGCCGAGTTGACATCGATATACGTTTTTAATTCTTGTCCACCTGCCAAAATCTGCAAACCCGGCGTATCAATATATCGTTTGATTGTTGACGAACCATCACCAACGGCACTATTTAATTGTTTGAAAAAATCAACACTGCTGAGGGTCGCGCTTAATTCGCTACCGGTGCTTAACACATTCATGATGACAGGAACATCCTTCACCACATAGGTGGTTTCTGCTGTAATCATATTAACCTCTTGATACTTGAACTTCACGACAACATCATAGAACACTGCTGCTGCCGGACCGCGCCACATAAATGGATACGGATTAAGTGGATCAGAAAATTCCAACTCTTCTAAGTTGTCAGCTGGTTGGATAAATCGAAAGCTAGAAGGTGAGGCACCAATCACTGATGTTTCACCTGTAATTTCTTTGCCACTTGTCAGATTAGTCACTCTAAGTCGATATGTTTTTGACGCGTCAAGATTCTTCTTAAATTTATAGACATAATTAGGTGAGCTAGCAAAAGTGCCTGCGTCTTTGATATAGCCTTCAGTGACCAAATCAACTCGATTCAATGTGATCGTTTCAACCACATTACCATTGTTTAGCACTTGCATACTCACGGCCAAATTATTGAAATAAAGCGAATCAGGATTTTTTGCTAATTCAAGATTATTCTGTTTTTGGTCGAAATAGCCTTTCGTGATTTTGATATAATGCGCTGTGTCGGCTAATGACAGAAGGCCATAAACAACAGTGACCTCTTTATAATCGGCACCTACATTGAATTTTGTTGTGCATGATACCGCTAAAAACAAAACAGAAATGCTGGCTATCAGGAATTTTCTCATGTTGGCAAATCTAATCATTTTTTGATATTATAAACTAAATCAAGAACTGGATATAGTACTTTTGTCGCAAATATTGAGGCGTATGAATCTTATCGATAAAATTAAACAATCAGCTGCTGAAGCCATGGCTGCAGTGTATGACAAACACGTTGCGGCTGCAGAAATTCTGATCAATGAAACCAAACCTGAGTTTGAAGGCGATTATACGTTAGTGACATTTTCACTTTCCAAATTAGTAGGCAAAAAGCCTGATGAAATTGCGCAAGAACTAGGTGATGCGATGGTAAAAAATAACAGTCTATTTACCGACTTCAATGTCATTAAAGGATTCCTAAACCTGCGTGTCAATCAGGCATTTTTTGTTGATTTCCTGCATACAAACTGGAATGAAAAACAGTTCGGGACGTTTGAGCCCAACGGCAAAAAGGTGATGATAGAATACTCTTCACCCAATACCAATAAGCCCCTTCATTTCGGACATCTGCGCAATATCTTTTTAGGCTATTCCGTTGCCAATATTTTCAAAGCCACTGGCTATGAAGTCATCAAAGCAAATCTAATCAATGACCGTGGCATTCATATCTGTAAAAGTATGGTGGCATGGCTTCACTACGCGAATGGCGCAACACCTGAGTCAACCGGCATTAAGGGCGATCATCTCGTTGGTGATTATTACGTAAAATTCAACGACATCCATAAGATTCAAATTGACGATTTAATCAGTCAAGGCGTACCAAAAGAAGACGCCGAGAAAAAGACACCGATTTTAATCGAAGCACAAGAACTGCTTCGCAAATGGGAAGCTGGTGATGCCGAGACAATGGCCCTTTGGAAAAAAATGAACGACTGGGTGTATGCAGGTTTTCGAATCACGTATAACCGAATGGGCATTGATTTTGATGCGATGTATTATGAAAGCGACACCTATCTACTCGGAAAAAAAATCATCGACAAAGGACTCGCTAATGGCGTGCTTTTCAAGAAGGATGATCAGTCTGTTTGGATTGATTTGACTGCTGATGGACTCGACCAAAAATTATTGCTTCGTGGCGATGGCACATCGGTCTATATGACACAAGATATCGGCACTGCGAATCTAAAATACTCGGATTACAGCATGGATACTTCTGTCTATGTGATTGGTGATGAACAAAATTATCATATGCAGGTGCTTAAACTCATCATGCAGAAACTAGGCGAACCTGGTGCGGATGGCATTTATCATTTATCATATGGCATGGTTGAACTGCCAACTGGAAAAATGAAAAGCCGCGAAGGAACTGTGGTAGACGCTGATGATATGATTGACGAGATGACAGCGATCGCAAAGAAAAACACAGAGGAACTCGGTAAAGTAGATGGCTTTACTGCTAACGAACTTGATACCTTATTTGATACATTGGGTATGGGTGCGTTGAAATTTTATCTGCTGCGTGTTGATCCTAAAAAACGTATGATTTTCAACCCACAAGAGAGTATTGATTTCCACGGATTTACAGGACCGTTTATTCAATACACGCACGCACGAATCTGTTCGATACTCCGAAAAGCGAAGGCAGAAGAAGTCGATCATACAATCGAATCAAGTGGCCCTCTTACCAACAATGAAAAAGGCCTTCTTGCTTTGTTGGAGCAATATCCAGCCGCTTTGCTTCAAGCTGCACATGAATATAATCCTTCTGTGGTATGCAATTATATTTATCGTATCGCGAAAGAATTTAATAGTTTCCTTGTCGATCATTCTGTTTTAAAAGCCGAAGAAGATTCAGTCAAAGCGATGCGTCTTAAATTGTGCTATCTTACCAGACATATTCTTGCGCACGGATTAGGATTGCTTGGAGCGAATGCGCCTGAACGAATGTAGACAACCTTTATTTTTTTATATCGCGTTTCCAGGTTTCTGTCCGACCTAATAATGAAATACCGAGATACCCTCTAACCTTCAGGCTATTATCGTCGGCGAGTTCCATCTTGCATGAATAATCCTTACCGTTTTTAGGATCATAGATAGTTCCATGTTGCCAACCTTTACTTTCTCTGTCATAGCTAAAAGCCTTCAGGATGACCAAATCAAGAAGAGGTGTGGTTTGTTTTGACTTATCAGGATTCCGTTTATCAACTTTAGGCTTACCCGTCTCTGGATCAATAGGCTCCTTAATCCAACATATTTTACCAGCATAATGACCTGATGTCGTTTTGTAAATCTGAATCTTAGCCGTGGCTGCTGCATTAAGCCAAGTACCGTTTATCTTATCGGCTGCATCTTGAGCCATTATAGAGAAACCCATCAGTAAGAGAATAGATAGCGTAAAAAGACCTTTCATTGTTGTAATTTTTTATTGCAAGATATTAAAATCAACTGAATTAAAAACCTGTTTACTACATTTACATATCTTCTTCTCAATTATGATCCATCAAATACTAAAGGACAAGCCCACAAAATTATTTTTGATACTTGCTGGTTTTTTTATCACGAATGCACTAGTGGCTGAATTCATTGGTGGCAAAATTTTTTCACTCGAAAAAACATTGGGATTCAATCCAATTACCTTTACATTATTCGGCGAACAACATCTATCATTCAATCTCACAGCAGGCGTTTTACTATGGCCTGTTGTGTTTATTATGACTGATATCATCAATGAATATTATGGTATGCGAGGGGTCCGATTTTTATCATACTTAACAGTCGCACTCATCAGTTTCTCTTTTTTGGCGGCCTATGGTGCCATTCATTTGGTGCCCGCCGATTGGTGGATAGGCATCAATGCAGATAAGGGCATACCGGATACCCAAAAAGCGTATGCACAAATTTTCGGGCAAGGGATGTGGATTATTTTTGGTTCGGTCATTGCCTTCTTAATTGGACAGGTATTGGATGTATTTATTTTTCATAAGATCAAAATGATGACAGGCGAAAAAATGATTTGGTTACGCGCTACCGGATCAACAATCGTATCACAATTGATCGACAGCTTTGTCGTTATTTTTATCGCATTCAAATTAGGTCAAGGATGGAGCTACCCAAAGGTACTCGCCATCACATTAGTCGGATATAGTTACAAATTAGTCGTTGCTATTTTAATAACGCCTGTCATTTATCTCGTGCATCATTGGATTGAACGATATCTTGGTCACGACATTGCGGCGACCATGAAAAAGACAGCCGTCGAAGATAACTAGCATCAACCACAACAATTGATAGACAACATTCATGACATATTGAAATCCAATTCAAAAAGGATTGACAAAAAAAGCGTACTTTAGTCCGTTAAAAAATCAGAATCAGAACGAAAGCATGAGTTTAAAAAATAATTACGTTGCCATCATGGCTGGCGGCATCGGAAGCCGGTTTTGGCCTGAGAGCAGAAATGATCATCCGAAACAATTCCTTGACATTCTTGGTACAGGGAAATCTCTGATACAATGGACCTATGAACGATTTGCCAATATCTGCCCGAAGGAAAATATCTTCATCATCACAAATGAAATTTACATTCCTACCTTAAAGGAACAACTTCCCGAACTAACTGACAGAAACATACTGAGTGAGCCCTCACGAAAAAACACGGCACCTTGTACAGCGTATATCGCTCATAAACTAATGGCCTTAAACCCTGATGCAAATATCATTATGAGTCCGGCTGATCATTTGATTTTTGATGAACGAAAATTTGAACGCGACATCATCGACGCACTTGATTTTGTGAGCAAGAACAATGTATTGGTGACACTAGGCATCAAACCTACCCGACCTGATACGGGCTACGGATATATTCAATATGACACCACAAAAAAGAATGAAAATTTCTATCAGGTGAGAACCTTCACTGAAAAACCTTCACAAGAACTAGCAGAAACATTTGTTCGTAGTGGCGATTTCCTTTGGAATGCAGGGATTTTCGTTTGGAACGTTAAAACCATTATACAGGAAATGACTAAATACCTGCCTGAAATGAATGACGTTTTTTCACAGGTCAAATCATATAACACGGCAGACGAACATCACGACATCGAGAACGTATATCCGCAATGCACGAATATTTCAATTGACTATGGCATCATGGAGAAGGCAAAAAACGTGCACGTAATCCCGTCCTATTTTGGTTGGTGCGATTTAGGCACTTGGAACAGCGCGTATGATAATTCTGAAAAAGATTACCTTGGCAATGCGGTCTATGGAAAAAATGTCATGATTGTCGATGCATCACAATGCATGGTCAAAGCGCCAGACAATAAATTAGTAGTGCTGCAGGGACTCGAAAATTTCATTGTCGTCGACACCGAAGATGTGCTTCTGATTTGCGAACGCAATCGCGAACAACAAATCAAGGATTATGTCGCAGAAGTAAAAAGAAACAAAGGCGATAAATTCTTATAACCATTTGCCCCCATTTACCTTTTAACAGATTCGTGAAAACCATGGTTTCTAAACTTCCCAATATCGGCACAACCATCTTTACTGTGATGAGTAATCTCGCGAAGGAACATAATGCAATTAATCTTTCGCAGGGTTTTCCCGACTACCCGATTTCGCCAGTGTTGGTTGACCTTGTAACAAAAGCCATGCAAGATGGATACAATCAGTATGCACCAATGATTGGCGTACCTGAATTGAGAATTGCCTTGGCAGAAAAAATGAACAAGCTCTATCAGTCAAGTATACATCCTGATACAGAAATTACAATCACACCGGGTGGCACCTATGCGATTTATGCCGCCTTCACAACTATTCTCCAAGCAGGCGATGAAGTCATCGTGTTGGAACCTGCCTATGATAGTTATATTCCCACTATCGAAACGAATGGCGCCAAGGCCATTTGTATACCGCTTCGATATCCTGATTATTCAGTTGATTGGGAATTGGTGAAAGCTTCTATTACGGCAAAGACAAAAGCAATTATCATCAATACGCCGCACAATCCGACAGGCTATGTATGGACCCACGATGATATGTTGAAACTAGATGAGGTCACAAAAGATACGTCAATGTATATCATCAGTGATGAAGTGTATGAACATATCACCTTAGATGGTCGCACGCATGAATCAGTATTAAAATATCCGTCGCTGTTTGCACGAAGTATTGTCATCTATTCATTCGGAAAAGTATTTCATACTACTGGCTGGAAGATGGGTTATTGTGTAGCGCCAGCTGAACTCATGAACGAATTCAGAAAGATCCATCAATTTCTTAGTTTCACTTGTAATACACCAATGCAAGTGGCGCTTGCGCAATTTCTTACGGATGAAAACGAATATCTTTTGCTGCCAAGTTTCTTTGAACAAAAACGAAATCTGTTGCTAGAATTACTGCGTGATTTGCCGTTTACGATTCATCAGAAAGCCCAAGGATCTTACTTTCAATTGGCAAGCTATGAAAAAATAAACGATATGCCTGACAAAGAATTTGCGATTTGGCTAACCAAAGAATATGGTGTCGCAACAATCCCGGTCAGTGCATTCAATCACAATGGAAAGGATGACAAGCTGATACGATTTTGTTTTGCGAAAAAAGACGAAACTTTAGAACTCGCTTGCCAACGTTTGAGCAAGTTACAACAACGCTAAGTGTCATACATACCTACCCATTTTACGCTGTTACTTTCTGTCGCATGCTCTTCACCTCACCTCTTCGTTTCTTTCCTTCAATACGCTTCTCTGCAACACGTCGTGGTGTTTTAGTAGCAATGCGCGCTTTTCTTTTTTCAAGACAATGCTCGATGAGATGATGAAGTTTATTGATGGCAATTTCCTTATTACTTAATTGAGTGCGAGTCTCGTTGCATTTAACAATCAACACAAGATCTTTGGTGAGGCGTTTAGCTAACTTTTCTAACACGATATGTTTCTGCTCGTCAGTAAGAAGATGCGATTCACTAATTGCGAAGCGCACCTCTACTTGAGTTTCTACTTTGTTTACATGTTGGCCGCCCTTGCCACCGCTTCGTGAGGTACGAATTTCTATCTCTTTTGAAACATCGATCTTCATTCTTTTGTGCTATTTTGCAATCGACAAATATAAAGGTAATATGCGAGCAGTGATACAACGCGTTATTGAAGCCAATGTGCGTATTAATGGCGAAATCAAAGATGCTATTGGAACAGGCTTTATGGTATTACTTGGCATCGAGCATGACGACACGATTGATGACATCGAATGGCTGAGTAATAAAATCGTCCACATGCGAATTTTTTCAGATAGCAATGGGTTGATGAATCTCGCCTTAAATGATGTCAATGGCGATATCCTATTGATTAGTCAATTTACCTTGCATTCCTCTACTAAAAAAGGAAACCGACCATCCTTTTTACAGGCAGCTAAACCAACCATCGCTATTCCCTTATATGAAAAAATGATTGTGCAATTAGAACGCGATCTTGGAAAAAAAATAGGCGTTGGACTATTCGGCGCCGATATGAAAGTAGCCTTGGTGAACGATGGCCCTGTAACCATTTTAATCGATTCAAAAAACAAACAATAATATGGAACTGAAGGAATTGCAAGTAAAAGTAGATACCTGGATTACGACCACAGGTGTACGTTATTTTAATGAACTAACGAATCTAGGTATATTGATGGAAGAGGTAGGTGAACTATCTCGTATCATGGTCAGAACCTACGGTGAACAAAGCTTCAAGGATTCAGACAAAGAAAAAAATATCGCGGATGAAATGGCTGACATACTTTGGGTATTGACAGCGTTAGCGAACCAATGCAATGTTGATCTTGAAAAAGCGATGGAACATAATTTCGAAAAGAAACAAGTACGAGATGCGAAAAGGCATATCGAAAATGAAAAATTGCAACCATAATCTAGTTCTTCAATTTGTGTAACATGATGATCTGCCTTTTTGGCTAATCGATCGCTGCGTGACATTGCAATTGATAACAAAGCGCACAACTCATTTTAATTGTCGACGACACATTCATACAATAAAAAAGGTGGCCATAATGACCACCTTTTTCATTTATCTGCTATCAGATTATTCTTTTATGAATTTTTTTGAGATAATACCTGAATCAGTTGTAACCTTAATGAGGTAAACACCATTAGCCAATGAGCTAACCGGAATTTTTGTGCTGCTTTCAAGCACATTTTGCAAGTGCGAAGTATACACTGTCTTTCCTGCAAAATCAACCATTTCAACTGTTACATTTTTTGATGCATTGATCAATTTGATTGAAAGATTAACAACGTCTGTAGAAGGATTAGGATATGCATTTACTAAGCCAACCGCACCATTCACAACGTCTCTGATTCCTAATGGAACTT
>CAIRSV010000308.1 GCA_903881265.1 uncultured Bacteroidota bacterium | reverse complement strand
TACCATCTTTTGCTGCTGCTTCTAAAGCCTTTAATGTTTGTTCTACACGCGCGTTGTCACGACTCGCTTTTACTTTATTGATTTTATCAATTTGCACCTGACGAATGGTATCATCCACCGTAAACAGATTTTCAAATGGAGGTTCTTCAATAGAAAACTTATTTACGCCAACAATTACTTTATCACCTGATTCAATATCACGCTGATACTGGTATGCTGAACTCGCAATTTCTTTCTGAATATACCCAGCTTCTATAGCAGCAACGGCACCACCCATCTCATCAATTTTACGAATATACTCCCACGCCTTTTCTTCTACTTCTTTTGTCAATGCCTCTACATAATGACTTCCACCTAATGGATCAACAGTCATGGTTGCACCACTTTCAAAAGCAACGATTTGTTGTGTACGTAATGCAATACGCGCTGCTTCTTCTGTAGGTAATGCTAAGGCTTCATCAAATCCGTTGGTATGCAACGACTGAGTACCACCTAACACAGCAGCTAATGCCTGAATGGTAACACGCACAATATTATTTTGAGGTTGCTGCGCAGTTAATGTCGAACCACCTGTTTGCGTATGAAAACGCAACATCATCGCACGTGGATCTGTAGCACCTAATTCCTTTGTAATCTGCGCCCACATTTTACGTGCAGCTCTAAACTTCGCTACTTCTTCAAACAAATTATTATGTGCATTAAAGAAGAAAGAAAGTCGCTTTGCAAAAACATTTATATCAAGTCCTTTATCAATGGCTGCCTGTAAATATGCTTTCCCATCGGCCAATGTAAAAGCTAACTCTTGCACTGCATTCGCACCTGCTTCACGAATATGGTAACCAGAAATAGAAATCGTATTCCACTTTGGCAATTCCTTGCTGCAATACTCAAAAATATCAGTAATGATTCGCATGCTTGGCTTTGGAGGATAGATATACGTCCCACGTGCAGCATACTCTTTTAAAATATCATTTTGTATCGTACCTGAAATGTTTGCCAGATTAGCGCCTTGCTTTTTTGCTAACGCGATGTACATACACAACAACACCGAAGCAGACGCATTAATCGTCATGGATGTTGTGATTTTCTCCAACTCTATTCCTTTAAAAAGAATTTCCATGTCCGCTAACGAATCAATCGCAACACCGGCCTTCCCTACTTCACCATCAGATAAATCATGCGTAGAATCATAACCTATTTGAGTTGGCAAATCAAATGCAACCGATAATCCTGTTGTTCCCTGATTTAATAAAAAGTGATAACGTTCATTACTTTCTTCCGCTGTACTAAATCCTGCATACTGGCGCATGGTCCACAATTTTCCTCTATACATATCAGGTTGTACACCTCTCGTAAAAGGAAATTTACCAGCATCTTCTACACCATCGTTAGTATATATACGATCAACTTCAATACCTGAGTCGGTTGTTATTTTTTTTGTATCGTTCGACATTGCTTAAAATAATTGTGCTACTTCTGATTTTAAAATAGCTAGTGCTTTTTGTGTTGCGAAGTTTTCACTCGCCAATACTTCATTGAAAAAATGCTCACTTAATTCGTGCGCTGGTGCATCAGGATTGATGGCTGCAGCAGAACGGTTAATCTGATTAACCACATCTTCTTTTGTATTGCGGATAATATTCCATAATGCAGGCGAAATATAAATCTGCATGGCTAGATTATGTTCGAATTCATCTCTAACCATCATAATCAAAGAGCGTTGAAAATCGCGAGCAGTCATGCCATGTTCATACTGATTTAACAACATATGATTTGGTGAAATACGCTCTAAATACAAAGCCATTCTTTCATATGC
The DNA here is from genome assembly GCA_903881265.1 of uncultured Bacteroidota bacterium. GTDB lineage: Bacteria > Bacteroidota > Bacteroidia > Chitinophagales > Chitinophagaceae > OLB11. The sequence goes on along the minus strand of CAIRSV010000308.1, from coordinate 103 downwards.
TTGTAAACGCAAAGGCAACGTATCTTTCTGATTGGAAATTTTAATATCTAATAATTTTAAGTTTTGCTCTCTTTGCAAAAACTTCTTGATTAGAATATAAGCC
>CAIRSV010000307.1 GCA_903881265.1 uncultured Bacteroidota bacterium | reverse complement strand
TTTACTTCATACTGAAATTTCTTTTTCTTATATGCAGGTGATTGTAATAAAATTTCGATGGCTTCAGTATAGGTTACGCGCTCGAAGTTATTCTCAAGCATGAAGTTTAGTTTTTCTTTTAATCCAAATTCAGCACGCTCATTGGTAGGCTTTTGTTTTTCTTCTTCTGCAAGACGAGCATCTAAGAAATCAATATCATCAGGGTGTTTCTCCATCGCATATCGGATCACATATTTTAGCATGTTTTCCGCTAGGTCAGCATTGTCTTTTAGGTCATTGAACGCAACTTCCGGTTCTATCATCCAGAATTCAGCTAGATGTCTTGCTGTGTTTGAGTTTTCAGCTCTGAAAGTTGGTCCGAATGTATATACTTTTGTGAAGGCCATAGCGGCGAGTTCGGCTTCAAGCTGTCCGCTTACTGTTAGATTACTACTTCGACCAAAAAAGTCTTGCGAAAAATCAGTCTCGCCTTGTTCGGTTTTTGGTAGTTTGTTCAAATCGAGTGTCGTGACACGAAACATTTCGCCCGCTCCTTCAGCATCGCTCGCTGAGATAATGGGCGAGTGGATATTTAGAAAGTTTTGTTCTTGAAAAAATTTATGGATACCGAATATCAACGCATTACGCAAACGGAAAACACTGCCGAATGTATTGGTTCTAAAACGCAGATGCGCGATTTCACGAAGGAATTCAAGGCTATGTTTTTTAGGTTGTAACGGATATTTTTCAGCATCGCTGTCGCCGAGAATCTCGACTGAGTCTGCGACTAATTCAACGGTCTGACCTTTACCCTGTGATTTGATGAGTTTGCCACTTGCCGATATACAGGCACTTGTGGTAATACGCTTCAAAATAGTTTCATCCATCGTATTGAAATCAACAACGACCTGCAGGTTGTTGTTGGTGCTTCCATCATTCAAGGCGATAAATTGGTTGTTGCGGAAGGTGCGTACCCAACCCATTACCGTGATCTCGATATCTGTTTTTTCTCCTTTCAGGAGTTCGGCTATTTCTATTCTCATAAGGGCACAAAGGTAATTTGATAATTTTTAAAAATACTATGTTCCGTTTTGAAAATAAAGCTTGCTGCAACTCAGTATGTTGATTACTTTTTAGTGAAATGAAAGTTGATTTGCTGAATAAATGTATACTTTTGTCGCATGAATAATATTCTACTTTTGGCATCTGGGGGTGGTAGTAATGTACGGGCAATTTTGGATTATTTTAAGGACAGAAACGATGTTAATTTTCCAATGATTATTACGAATAATCCAAAAGCAGGCGTCATTGAAGTCGCAAAAGAATATGGTGTAGATGTGTTGTTGCTGAATAAACGTATTTTTCAAGAAGAACTTTTTATCGATACGATTGATATCTATAAACCTCATCTGATTGTCCTTGCTGGTTTTCTTTGGAAAATACCAGATTATATGGTGAAGGGATATGCCAATAAGATGATTAATATTCATCCCGCACTTTTACCTAACTATGGCGGTGTGGGTATGTACGGCCATCATGTACATGAAGCGGTCATTGCAGCTAACGAAAAGGAAAGTGGGATAACCGTGCATGTTGTGAATGAGCATTACGATGAAGGCACTGTGTTACTTCAAAAAAAGGTGAAAATTGCCAAGGGAGAAACCCCTGAAACACTTGCAGATAAAGTGCTTAAACTTGAACACACTTGGTATTCCAAGGTGATCGATTCATTGCTTACAACAGAATAGAACGGTGTCCTTTATTGCGCAATCGTTGCCTTTCGTTTGCTCACAAAATAAACGCCTGCGAAGATGAAGATCGACGCAATGACTTTAGTCCAACTTAGGTGTTCAAAATAAAAGAACACAGCTATTAATGCGGCAAATACTGGCTGCAGATAAATGTAGGCGCCTGCTGTTGCTGGACTTAAAATTCGTAACGCATAGATATTCCATAGGTACGTAAAGAACGTGCAGCAGATGACGATAAATGCGACAGCTGCATATTCTTTAAAGGAGAACATGTGCCAGTTGATTTCAGTGAATTCGCGGATGCCAAATGGAAATACAACTAAAAGCCCAAGTAGGAAGATCCAACGGATAACGATGATGGGCCTGTATTTCGTCATTAGTGGTTTGGCAATCACTAGATAGATGGCATACGAAGTGGCATTCATCAACACAAAGACATCGCCAAGTAATGCATTGGTAGCGACCTTGTCTTTCCCTCCCAATAAGACAAGTATCACTGCACCTGAAACACCTAGGATCAATCCGATTATTTTGTTGACAGACAGTTTCTCGTGTAAGGCATAGACTGCAAATAGACTTACTAATATCGGTGTCGATAACATCATCAAGGATGCATGTATAGGCGAGGTGAGATTCAATCCCTGAAAGAATAAAAGTTGATTGGTGGCGACCCCGAAGATGGCACAAAGAATTAATGTGCGCCAATCCTTACGATCAATTTTGGTTCTAAAATTTTTACCGCCAAAATAGGAAAGCCAGAATAGAATGGTAACGACAGCCACACGGATAAGAATAAACCCTTTAGGCTGAATCAATGAGGGCATCACAATTTTGGCTACTGTAAATCCAGCGCCGTAAAACAGATTAGCACCCAACAGCGCTAGATGAGCTTTGATTTGTTCATTCATTCGTCTGCGAAAATACATTCAGTTTTACAAATCCTGCTTACTTCATTTGTCCGAATAGGTCATTCACTTTTTTAATTCTGAATTCGAATATACTGCGCAGCTGCCTTTTAATAAACAACCTATTCGCAAGATTGCCCAATACACCCAAAGGAATTTTATAATGGATAATATCAGTCATCAAGACACCGCCTTCAATTTCTTCAAAATGATGTTGGTGATGCCAAATCGTGTATGGTCCTTCGCGTTGCTCATCTACAAAATATGTTAGATGGTTGACTTGTGTGATTTCGGTACACCAATCAAGACGGATGCCTAATAAGGGACTCACTTTATAAGTAATCATCATGCCGGGATACATCTTCTCACGAAAAGCGGATGAAGTGACCAGGAAATTCATGTAGGCCGGTGTAATTTCCTTCAGATTCATCGGCGAGGAAAAATAATCCCAGACCTTATCCAAACTTGCAGGAATTTTTTGTTCGTATTTTAATTCATACACTGCCATTTGCTCTATTTTTTTTATTGTTGTTTGTCAAGATTGAATGCATCGTTTCGAACATGCGACAACCATTTTTAGTGATTAATGATAGGGTTCTATTTCTCACAATTGCCTAATGGTGCTCATTCCGCCGTCTACGTGAAAGATTTGTCCTGTAATCCAAGTGCTGTCTTCCAGTAGTAAAAATTTTGCCATAGCAGCAAGTTCCTGTGCTGTGCCGATTTTTTTCATTGGATGTCGGTTGGCAGAAGTCAATATTTTTTCTTCTGTACTCAATAATGAATTTGCTAAGGGTGTATCCGTGAGCGAAGGTGCAATACAATTGACACGGATGACGGGTGCTAATTCGGCGGCTAATGCTTTGGTTAGTCCTTCTATAGCGCCTTTACTACTCGACACGATAGAATGAAAGGGCATGCCGGTCTGCACAGCTACTGTTGAAAACAGAACGATAGAACCCTGATTAGATTTTTTAAGATTGGGCAACACCGATTGTATGCATTTGACAGCACCTACCACATTGAGCGTATAATCTTGCAGAAAATCTGAGGCAGGAATGCGACTAAATGGTCTCAGATTGATAGATCCAGGACAGTACACCAAGGCATCGATACGCTCAGGAAGAAAACTAGTATCCAATTGCTCGTCTAGTACATTGAGATGATGGTAGGTGCAATTCGTTGTGGATATTATCTCATGTTTATGAAAGGTGGCGTAAACTCGATGTTCGTCGATAAGCGATTCGGCTAATGCCTTGCCTATGCCTGTTGAACCGCCAATGATACAAATATTTTTCATGCTGTGCTTTCAGCAAATGTATCGTACAATACCTGTGTATAGGATTGATAAAATTGATAGTAAATTCTATCAGGAAGGGTCAAGCTGATTGCCTAAATAAGCGTGGGATGCAACAGAATTTTATATAGAAAGGCAGTTGAGCGAAAAGCTATTCCAACATTGATGTGTTAGGATGCGCTTGCGCAATGTCCTTCTTCAGATTATTATTCTATTTTCGCATCAGATCATTCACCGAATACATTGTTGCAAACCCCTCATTCTATCCTCAAACAATACTGGCATTACGACAGTTTTCGTCCTCAGCAGGAGGCTATTATCAATCATATACTCAGTGGAAATGATACGCTTGCTGTACTGCCGACTGGTGGTGGAAAATCAATCTGTTATCAAGTGCCCGCAATGATGTTGAAGGGGGCGTGTTTGGTTATTTCGCCTTTGATTGCCTTGATGAAAGATCAGGCGTACGGTTTGCAACAACGTGGTATTAAATCGTTGGTGGTGCATAGCGGTATGAACAGCGATGAAGTGCGACGAGCCTACTTGCAAATGAGTACAGGCGATTATACATTTCTATTCGTATCGCCCGAACGATTAAAATCAACATTGTTTCTGGATTTTCTGACAGATTGGAAAATCAGTTTGCTTGCCGTTGATGAAGCGCATTGTATTTCACAATGGGGCTACGATTTCCGTCCGGCGTATCTCGATATTGCTCTGCTAAGAGAATCGCTGCCCAACGTACCGGTTATCGCACTCACGGCTAGCGCCACACCGCTCGTGCAAAAAGATATCATTGAGAAACTTGAGTTTGTTAAGGGCGAAACTTTTTTTTCAACCTTTGCCCGACCTAATTTATCCTTCTCGGCATTTGAGGTTGATAGTAAAATCATCAAGACTATTGACATCCTTCGAAAATTGAAAGGAAGTAGCTTGGTCTATTGCCGCAACAGGCGTCATACGAAAGAACTTTCCGATGCGCTTAATGCAGCGGGATTATTGGCAGATTATTATCATGCAGGACTTGAACAGGAGCTGCGAAACAATAAGCAAGAAAACTGGATAGCGAATAAAATCGATATCATGGTTTGTACCAATGCATTTGGTATGGGCATCGATAAAGCAGATGTTCGCTGTGTGATACATTTCGATATTCCAGATACACCAGAAGCCTATTATCAAGAAGCAGGACGTGCTGGGCGCGATGGCACGAAGGCGTATGCTGTGCTCTTATATCAGAAGCATAATCTGGTCGATTTAAAAGATGGCATCCAACTAAAATATCCTGATATCAGCACGATCAGGGATATTTATGAAGCACTTGCCTATTATTTTCAGGTAGCGATTGATGACGGACTTGAGACTATGTACGATTTTGATGTGGCTGACTTTTGCAAAAAATTTAAATACAATATTATTGAGGTGCTCAGTACAATCAAATTGCTCGAGCAACAAGGGTATTGGATACTCAGTGACAGTATGTTTCTGCCGTCTAGAATTTCTGTGACTTGTTCGAAACAAGATATTGAAAATCTTGAAAAACTTCATCCCGAACTAGACGAGGTTATTAAACATGTATTACGATTGTATAGTGGTATTTGGTATAATTATATGCCTATTAGAGAAATGCAGATTGCGCAAAGTGCAAGAGTAAGCAAGGATTATGTGCAGCTTATATTACGTAAACTCAGCGCACTTAGTATTATTGATTATATCGAAGCGAATGACAATCCTCAATTGTTTTACCTTCATGAGCGATTGCCTAAGAATCAATTGAATTTAGATATGGAACTTATTCAAACGCTCAAACGGCGATATGAGGAGAGGGTGATGTTTATGATACGATTTGCTGCGGAACAAACTGATTGTCGGGCAACTAAATTGATTTCATATTTCAAAGAAGAGACATCAGGTTCTTGTGGAGAATGTGATTCTTGTCTTTCAAACAGAAGGCAGATTAAAAGTCAGGTAGATTTCGATTCGATTAGAAATAATATTATGCAGGAAATGGAGTTATTTGGTTCATTGAATATAGATTTGTTTTGCAAACAGCATTCCACGTTGATGCAGGAGCAGGTACTAAAAATTATCCGGTTTATGCTAGATGAAAGGCAGGTCGAATTGAATGGAGTAGGTGATTTAATCAAGAAGAAATGAGTATACTAAAATTTGCCATCATTGGCTATGGTAATATCGGAAAGCGACATGCGCATCATATTTTACATCATACCGATGCTGTTTTGAAAGCAGTGTGCGAGGTGCCTTTGTTTGATAAGCCTGACAATTTTCCTGAGGGCGTTTCATTGTATGATGATATTGAAAGGATGTTAGTACAGGAAGATATTGATATCGTTAATGTGTGCACACCGAATTATCTTCATCATCCGCATACCTTGATGGCGCTGACGTATAACAAGCATGTCGTATGCGAAAAGCCTATGGCGCTCAGTACGAGTGAATGTGATGAGATGATACAACGCGCGGAAGAACATAATCGAAGTGTTTTCGTCGTCAAGCAAAATCGATTTAATGAACCTGTGCAACAAGTAAAAAAACTGATCGAAAATAATCAATTGGGCAAGGTCTTCCTTGTCAATGTAAATTGTTTCTGGAATCGGAATGAATATTACTATCAGGAAAGTGCTTGGCGAGGCAAGAAAACGCAGGATGGTGGATGCTTGTTCACGCAATTCAGTCACTTCGTTGATATTCTCTATTATCTATTCGGCGATATACAAGATTGCAACGGCATGCTGAATAATTTCAGTCACCCCTATATCGAAATAGAAGACAATGGGATTTTTATCATGAAGACAGGATGTGGTGCGATGGTGAATTTTAATTTCTCGACCTGTAGTCACGAAAAAAATATGGAAGGAGCCTTTACGATTATTGCAGCGCATGGCACTGTGAAGATAGGTGGTCAATATCTCAACACGATCGAATATCAGAATATTAAGCATGTAACGCTGCCTGAGATTAATATACAAGCTAAGTCAAACGATTATGGTAAGTATCAGGGTAGTATGAGTAATCATGATAAAATGATAGACAATGTGGTCAGAACGTTGCAAGGAAAAGAGACTATTATGACGAATGCACAGGAAGGGAAAAGTGTGGTCGGTATGATCGAAACGATGTACGCTAGTGTTTCAAGGAAGCAATAGAAGTTGCCGCTTACTTAAGCATGTAATAGACGATTGCTGCAACCGAAAAGACAGTTGATACGATCGATAATATTGTCGTAAGCATCAGATAACGACCGAGATGATGAAAAGAACCCGATAAGGCATCTTCTGTATATGTCGTGGCATATGATTTAGTTGCAACCCCAAATTTTACAAGAAAAAATCCATTCAAGAAAAGGATAAAACAAGAAAAGGCCATCATCAGGGCAAACAGCCATTTTCCAGCGCCCATCATAAATTCCAAAGCTTCTATACTCATCCCGTTGATATCCATAATATACGCTGCAATCAGATCAAGATTGGCAAGTACAAGAAGTGCAATTAGTAATAGTAACGTTGCGATAAATAAATACACAATGCCAATAAATTTGGCCCATTTGCCTGAGTTGTTTAATTGGTTTTGACCTGAAGAATCGAAATCAGTAACTTGTAAGATGGATTCGTTGTTTTCCATAGTATGAATTATTTAGCAGCGGCATAAATGGCCACCATGATTGCAATGAATACGAAAAGAAGTAATAGTCCGATAATGATTAAGAACAAAATGCCCATGACGATGAAATAAGTGCGCAAATGGTAAAGCGCCTGATATAAAAGAACCGAGTCGCCATTATCAAGACTAGATTTTGCATAGTTGGAATAGTTAAGCAGGTTAATACCCATAACGAGCGTAATAACACCCGAAATGACAAAACTAAAAACAGATCCGAATACATTCAAATTGCCTTTCACTGCACCTATAATAAGCTGAAGAAACGTCAACCCTAAATTTACAAATGATAGGATGGCTGCATATCGGGCCCATGTCATTGTTGTCGCAATATGCGTTTTAATGGTCGGCGTAAGATTCGTGTTATTTTCCATAATGAGATTAATGAATGTTGAGGAGAAAAGCAATCAATATCATACCATATATGCCAATAAATTTGGCCCACTTTGTCAATTCGTTTAAGGAATTGTTGCTATCCTCGCCAATAGTTAGATTGAACAATGATGGGGTTTCTTTTTTATTATACATGGTTTTTATTAATACGCTCTGGCAAATAATACACGTTCCTTGCTAGGGTTTCCACTCATTACACAAACACCCGCTTCTTGTTTGTTATGCAATGGGATACAGCGAATGGTGGCCTTTGTTTGTGTTTTGATTTGTTCCTCTGTTTCGGAGGTTCCATCCCAATGTGCACTGACAAAGCCTCCTTTTTCATCAAGCGTCTTCGTAAATTCATCCCATGAATTGACTTCAGTAATATGTTCTGCACGATATTGATTCGCTTTATTGAAAATAGCCAGTTGAATTTCTTCTAACAGCTGTTGAATTCCTTCTTCCAAACCATCCAACGATACGGTCGTTTTTTCTTTTGTATCCCGTCGAGCTAGCTCCACCACATTATTTTCAATATCTCTTGCTCCGATGGCAATACGCAATGGCACACCTTTCATTTCATACTCCGCAAATTTCCAGCCTGGACGAGCATTATCAGCGTTATCATATTTAACTCTGATTCCTTTTTGCTTTAAATTAGTTACGATGGTAGTTGCTTTATCATCAATCAGTGTTTTGGATTCTTCGCCTTTATAGATCGGTACAATCACCACTTGAATTGGCGCCAATTTAGGCGGTAGCACGAGACCATCATCATCGCTATGTGCCATAACAAGCGCGCCGATTAATCGTGTAGATACACCCCATGAAGTGGCCCAAACATATTCTGGTTTATTTTCTTTATTGACATAGGTAACATCAAAGGCTTTGGCAAAATTTTGACCAAGAAAATGGGACGTTCCGGCTTGTAGCGCCTTGCCGTCCTGCATTAGGGCCTCAATGCAATATGTATCTTCAGCACCTGCAAAACGCTCATTGGCAGTTTTGACACCTTTCATCACTGGCATGGCCATGTAGTTTTCGGCAAATTCGGCGTAAATGTCTAACATGCGGGTAGTTTCTTCTACAGCTTCTTCTTTCGTGGCATGCGCTGTATGCCCTTCTTGCCAAAGAAATTCGGCAGTACGTAAAAAGAGACGTGTGCGCATTTCCCATCGCACAACATTAGCCCATTGATTCACAAGAATTGGCAAATCGCGGTACGATTGTATCCAAGTTTTATACGTATTCCAGATAATAGCTTCAGATGTTGGTCGAACAACTAGTTCTTCTTCTAATTTGGCTTCAGGGTCAACAATTAATTTGCCTTTATTATTTGGGTCGGCTTTTAGTCGGTAGTGCGTTACGACAGCACATTCTTTTGCAAATCCTTCTGCATTTTTTTCTTCCGCTTCAAAGAGACTTTTCGGTATAAAAATTGGAAAGTAGGCGTTCACATGACCTGTGTCTTTGAACATCTTGTCTAATACATCGCGCATATTTTCCCAAAGTGCATAGCCATAGGGTTTAATCACCATACAGCCACGTACGGCACTATAATCTGCCAACCCTGCTTTTAAAACCAAATCATTATACCATTGACTATAATCGACTGCACGGGATGTAATTTCTTTACTCATTTTCTTTACTATTAAGGCTATTCTACTATTCGAATGTTTTACGCATAGGAAAGTCCGTGCAAAATAACATTAACTTTAATCATAAACATAATATATTGAATAATATATACATCGTATTGGTTATTATAGACTTACATCTCTTTCTTTTTACGAATGCCTGTCAAATATTTACTACTTGTTAAAGTGCCTGCTCAATGGCAGTTTTAATAAACTTTTTTGTCTAGTGATGGTCGAAGTGTCGTAATTTCGGAAAGGATTACAAGTTCTAATAATCAAAATTCTTTTAAAATGAAAAATGCAACCTTAGTCTTATTAGCAGCACTTCTTTTTGTAAGCACCTCAGTCTTTAGTCAAACCTACGATGATGTGTATGATGCTGGATCGCCGAAGAAAGGCTCTAACACGCCGGCAGCTTCAGCGTTGCAGAAACAAGAAAGTGGCAACACTGATGCTGATTCATATCGATCTCAACAGTATTCAGAAAATTCAGCAAAGAGCTACGGCTCTGATGATGAGTACATCGATTATGATGATGACGATTACTATTATGCGTCACGAATTCGCCGATTTAATAATTCATTTTGGCGTTTTGGATATTATAGTCCGTTTTTCATGGATCCATACTGGTGGGATATGAGCTATAATTACCCTTCATTCTCGATCGGGTGGGGTTATCCAAGTTGGTACTATGGCAATAATTGGGGTTATAATAACTGGAATAATTATGGTAATAATTGGGGTTATAATAACTGGAATAATTATGGTTGTTATTCAGGATTTAATAACTGGAATAGATTTGGCGGCGGCTACTGTGGTTGGAACAATTATGGTTATGGCAATAACTATGGCTACGGCTATCACAATGGCTATAATCAAGGGTATTGGAATGGTTATTGGGATGGCTTCTACAACAACAATAATAATTACGGGAATGGTGGTTATAAGTCGTCTTATGTATATGGTCCACGAATGTCTGTAAATAGTGGTGTTCGAAATAACCGTGGTTCTATTCGTAGTTCAACGACAACCTCACCTGTCATCAATGATGGAATGAGAGCTGTGCGCACAAATGCTTCTCCAATAAATACAATCGGTACAGAAAACGCGGTACATTCAAATGGTTCATATGATGTCAGAAATGATCGGAATCAAATGACGGATAAGGGAGGAATTAAAAATTCTTCTTCACGCATAGGTGAATCTGGTATAAATAATGAACGCAGCAGTGATCGCTATCCCTATCAGAATTCAACAATCAAGAACCAACAACCCGAGAGGACGAACCGAGATCGGATCCTGAATCAGCAACAAATGCAAGAGAGTAATAGCGGCAATGGTCGTGTAGAAGGTACGCGAAATAATGATCGAATGGACGAGAGGCAACAACAAACTAATCCAATTCGTGAGCGTAACGATGAGCAACAAGCAGGAGAACGCCAACGAACTGAGAGGCGACAACGCGAACAAGAGCGAATGAATGAAGAGCGTAATCGCGTGAGGGAACAACGTTATCAGAATCAACCTCAACAGAATAATACCCCAGAACCAAGACGATACGAAAGCCCTAGAAATGAACGTCGCAGCGAGTCTCCACGAATGGAGTCGCCAAGAATGCAAAGTCCAATGAGCGGCGGTAATGGTGGTGGACGACGACGATAGATATAACTAAGCTTGCAGACTTATTGAATGCAAGGCGAACTATTTTGACATTATAATTCTTTATACAATGATGAAAAAGGTATTAGGCTGCCTTATCGTATTGACAGCTTTAAGTGAGTGTGTGAGCGCTCAAGATGAATTTGATGCGCTACGTTATAGTAATGCGGCATATCAGGGAACTGCCCGCGGTATGGGAATCGGCGGCGCTGTGGGAAGCATTGGGGCTGACTTTAGCGCGCTGTCCGTCAATCCAGCAGGCATAGGTATATACAAGACCAATGAATTGATGTTCACGCCTTCGTTCAATGTGTCAAATAATAATTCATCCTATTTAGGTGGTCAATCCTCAGCAACTGAATCAAAATTGAATCTGATGAATTTCGGCTTGGTGCTGTCTAGTGATTTAAAATCTAGATATAAAGAGAGTAAATGGAAAACATTCAATTTTGGTGTGGGTATGAATCGTGTAACGACGTTTAAAAATGAATTTATATACGCAGGCAAAAACAATAGTAATTCACTTATTGAAAGTTTTGCGGATGATTTTAATAGTTACGGCGGGATTAATTCAACGTCATTGAATAGCGTTAATTTTTCAGCGTACGGGGCCTATGAGACCTATTTAATTGACAAGGGACAAGGAGTCGATTCGTCTAAGGCAGTATCATACGTTCCATATGCAGCTGGTTTAAACCAGTCTAAGAAAGTGACAGAGAAAGGTGGTATGACAGAATACCTTGTGAGCGTTGGCGGTAATTATATGGATAAACTAATGCTTGGCGCCACTATGGGTATTTTCAATATTGACTATGATAGAACGATGCAATTTAGCGAGGAAGATATTTCAGGTGATCTAACGAATGATTTTAAGTACTTTACCTATACAGAAAGACTAACGACAACAGGTACAGGAATCAATTTAAAATTGGGTGCAATGTATAAACCCAATGCGAATATGAGATTCGGTTTGGCATTACATACACCAACGCATATAGAATTAAATGACGCATCCTCGATTTCGATGGTGTCCCATACCGACAGTTTGTATCTTCAATTAGCTAATCTTACAGGTCCTGTCAACTCGTATAATCAGGATTCTGCATTGGTGTTTAATTATTCACTCAATACGCCCTATAAAGCCTTAGTAAGTGGGATGTTTCTTTTTGGCAAAAGAGGTTTTGTTACAGCAGATATTGAGTATTTGAATTATGCTTCTATGAAATACAACTATGGTGAGGGCTATGAAAATGCAACCAATGCCATTAATAACGTAATTCAGAATATGTATAAAGAGGCGGTGAATATTAGAATAGGCGCAGAAGCCAAACTCAGTAACTTTTGCCTACGAAGTGGATTCGGGTATTACGGATCGCCATACCAAACAACAAGTCAATTCTCTCAAGGAGATAAGACAATCATCAGCGGGGGTATTGGATATCGCGAGCAGAATTGGTTTATTGATGCAACCTATTCTCACTCCACTCAGCGAACTATTGATATTCCTTATGTACTTGCACGAGCTGATGCGAATGTGCAACAGGCAACCATTAAAAATGGAGTCTCTAATGTGTTAGTGACATTTGGCGTAAAATTCTAGCTAGTTACGAATAAACGCTTCAGGGAAATTGACTAAAGCTTTTCAAGCATCTTTAAAAAAAGCATCATTCCATTTCGTTTTTCTAAATCAAATTTAAAGCTGATATTTTCTGTGTAATACCGTTTTAAATCATACGACGCAAACGGATTGTTTGCAATTATTTCATCAAGTTTGGTCATCCCAAGTTCATTTGATGTGTTGAATGAATCTATAAATGACTGATCTAATTGCGTGTTTGTCACCCAGGTCGCAAAGACAAACGGTAGTTGGGTATGTGATTGCCACGCTTCGGCTAAATCGTAGACAAAAGGGAAGTTTGAGTATTGTATCAGCGCCCTGTCGCCAATGATTATACCCGCTGTTTTCCCATTTATTTTTCCAATATACGCTTCGTCTGCCTCAAGCAAGGAGGGCCTTATATTCCAATAATCTCGTAGTAGTATTCTAACTAAGGCTACGCTTGTTTTAGACTGATAATCGAGATACACTTCTTGTATTTCTTCTATTGGGACATGACTGAAAAGGCATACCGATGCAACTTTTTTGTCAGAAGCTATGCAATAGTCACTAAATACAGTGGCATTCGCGATGTTGGGGATAGACGCTACAGGCAAGAGTGAAATGTCAAGTTTGTTTTTCTGCATCAATCCCGCTAATCGAGAGGGATAATCGAGTGATAATTGAATTTGATCATTCATGATGCCATGTTCAAAACCATAAATCAGGGGTTTTGTATTCAAATAACTCACCGCACCAACACGAATCTTTTTTTGCATAATCGACGGCAAATATAAACTCAACCATTTGCATTGATTAACTTTGCTGTCTAATTATTTTTTATGATTCAACACCCTGCATTATTTGCAATTTCGCCTCTTGATGGCCGCTATAAAAAACAACTCGAAAAACTCTCTGGCTATTTTTCTGAATTTGCTCTAATGAAATACAGAGTTCATGTCGAGATCGAATATTTTATTGCACTTAGTGAATTGAAATTATTTGTGCTACCCGCATCAAAAGTCAAGTCTCTCAGAAATATTGTGATCAAGTTCAATGCAGACGATGCTCAGCAGATTAAGCATATTGAAAAAGTGACAAACCAGGATGTTAAATCAGTAGAATATTTTCTCAAGGAAAAATTGGTTGCGCTGAAATTAAG